>JBOHBA010000361.1:0-3488 GCA_050698095.1 Gaiellaceae bacterium | reverse complement strand
CTCTCCGCTCAGGCCCTTGCGCCAACGGGCTCTTCGGTGAGCTGGCGCATCAGGCCGGCGACGTTCGGGAGACACCAGTAGCCGGCGAACTTGGCGTCCGCGATGCGGAAGACCTCTGCCGACTCCGACGCGATATGTCGGCCAGTCGGCGGGATTCCCTTGTACTCGCCGTCGTGGGTCCCGGTCATCGTCGAGCGGCAGAACACCCTGTCGCCCTCGGCGATGAGCTCGTCGATCGAGATATGGAGATCGGGAAACGCCTCGAAGTACCTGAAGCATCCGCCGCGAACTCCCTCGACCACGCGTTCGTCGGCGAAGAAGTCCGAGACCGCGTCGAGATCGCGCCCGTTGAGTACCTGCTCGTAGTACTGGCGGACGCGCTCTTTGTTCTGCTCGGACATGAGGCCCTCCAGTCGTCGATTGCTGCATCAGCATCGCGCCTCAGATGTCGATCCGGTAGGGGCGAATCCCCTAACTCGTCCCGACAGGCTCAATGTGTCGCACAGCGTACGACGCCGCTTCCGTGCGCGTCTTGACACCTAGCTTCGAATAGATCCGACTCAGATGATGCTCAGCCGTCTTCGGGCTGATGAACAACCGTTCGGAAATCTCGCGATTCGAGAGCCCCTCGCCCAGAAGGCGTAGAACGTCGAGCTCGCGCCGGGTCAGGAGGCCGGTCGCGCGTGGTCCTGCCCGACTCTTCGCGCCGAGAGAACGCATCAGCGCGGCCGCCTCGTCTGCAGCGCGCACCGCGCCGAGCGCTTCGAGCTCGGTGTGAGCATGCCGAGCGGTGTCCACCGCGACCTCGGGAGAGCTTGGCGCCAGGGAGCGAGCAAGGTCGAGTCGCGTGCGCGCCGCGTCGAGCCGCAGGCCGAGGGCGGCGAAGCCGTTGACCGCGCCCTGAAGCAGAGCTGCTGCGGTCTCGCCGCCCTCGGCAAGGGCGACGCGCCCGTGCGCAGCGGTCGCGAGCGTCGCCACGCGGTCGCGACCGGGCGTCGCGGCGATCCCGTCCAAAGCCGAGGCGGCCGCACGGGCTCCGTCGACGTTGTGTTCTGCGATCCTCGCGTCGACGAGCTGGCTCAGGAGGGGCGCAGCGAGAAGATTCCCCCAGCCGAGCTCGTCGAGTCGCCCCACGAGCAACGCGGAAGCGGCGTTCGCCTCGCTTCGAGCGAGGCGGAGCGACACTCGCGCCTGAAGTGCCTCCGGCTCGGCTTCGAGGCCCTCGAGCAGCTGCTCTGCCTCGTCGAAGCGCCCCTGGAGCGTGCGAATCTCCGCAAGCCGAGCCGCCGGAGGTATGCAGCGCGAGCGCTGGCCGGCTTCCGCCAGCTCGCGAACAGCAGCTTCGAGCTCCGCCTCGGCCGCGTCGATCCGCCCGTTCGCCGCGTACACGTCGGCGCAGCAGGTGCGACAGAAGGCGAGCAGCGTGACGTGGTCGTAGCGGCGGACGAACTCCTCGAGAACCTGGCTCCACTGCTTCGGCCGCTCCGCGTCGCCCGCTCGCTCGCAGGCGAGCATGAGCGTGCAGCAGATGTCGGCGAACGTCTCGAGACTTGCGGGCTCGCCGCTCGTGGCGGCCGCCATCGCCTCGTCCAGATGAGCCAGCCCGGCGTCGACGTGGCCCAGCGAGACCTCGGCGAAGCCGAGCTGCGCAAGCGCGCGCAGCTCGAGGTCCGGATCGTCGGCGGCAAGCGCTACCTCGAGAGCTGACGCTGCGGCGCGTCCCGCCTCGGTCGGATCGCCTGCCGCTTCCGAGTGTGCGAGCTCGAGCCATCCACGCTCCGCTCCTGGAGCGACATCGCGAAGAAGGCGCTCGGCCCGCGCCAGCCAGCCTCGCGCTGCTGCGGCGTTGTCGAAGGCGAGCCCGTACTCGCGCGAGAGCCAGAGCGCGATGCGGGCAGCGCGCGCCAGCTCTCCGTCACGGCGAAAGCCCGCATAGGCACGCTCACGCTGGACGACCGCCTCTCGTTCCTCTCGGAGCCACCAGAGCGCGCGGCCGAGCCCGTCGAGTGCCTCCGGAGACTCCGCGGACGCGACCGCCTCCTCGAATGCCCCGCGCGCGCCTTCCCAGTCGCCGCTCGCAAGTGCCTCGTAGCCGGTCGCAAGCGACGACACATCTACCGATACCGCGGACACATGCGCATCGTGGCACGGGTCGACGCGGAGCGCCATGAGATATGGGCAGCGAATTGGGGGATCCGCCCCTACCCCGCAGCCTCGTGCTCGGCCACCCTCGGACTGTCACATCGACCCGAGGAGGATGACCACCATGAACCCCAGCGAGCCAGCGACGTTCCGGCGAACCATCACCGGCGCCGCGATGATCGCCGCACCGCTCGTGTTCGTACTGGCGGAGTTGCTGCACGCACGCTTCCAGACCGACCCCGCGAAGCAGCTCGACGCCATCGCCGCGAACACGGGTCGCTGGTACGCGGCTCATATGCTCGTACTCGCTGCTCTCGTACTCGCGCTGCCTGCGTTCGTCGGCGTCCTGCATCTCCTGGAAGCACATCGGCCGCGTCTCGCCAGTGTGGGCTTGGTCGCGATCGCGCCAGGCGCGTTCACGCTGACGGCCCTGGTCGGCATGGAGCTCGTCGCATGGCAGATGGCCCAGCCGGCCCGTGACCGTACCGAGATGATCGCGCTCTGGGAGAACACCGCCGAGAACACCGGAATCGCCCCGCTGATCCTCGGCGCCCTCCTCTTCCCGATCGCTTGGCTCCTCGTGGGTGTCGGGCTCTATGTAACCCGAGCCGTGCCGCGTTGGAGCGCCGCGCTCATAGCGCTCGCGCAACCGATCGGATTCCTCGGTGAGCTCTCCGGAGGGCCGAAGTGGCTGGCGGTCGCAGCGCAGATCTCGTTCGCCGTCGGGCTGATCCCGATCGGCATCCGCGTTCTCCGAAAGCCGGCCACGCGGAAGGCACCGGGAGTCAGGAGTGAGGCAGCGCGGGCCTGATCACAGACGCGCGCCCGCGCTCTCGAGGTACTGGTGCACGCGCTGGATGACGACCGAGCCCTCGCCGGCCGCCGAGGCAACCCTTTTCACGGATCCCGCGCGCACGTCGCCGATGGCGAAGACGCCGGGTGCCGTCGTCCCGTAGTCAGGGCCGGTGACCACGAAACCGCGCTCGTCGCGCTCGATCTCGGCCGGAAGCCACTCGGTTCGAGCCTGGGCGCCGATGAGGATGAAGAGCGCATCCGCCGACTCCGTCGCCTCACCATCTCCATCGCGCAGGGTGAGGCTCTCGAGCCGCCCGTCGCCCCCGGCGTCGACGACCTCGGTGCGCAGGCGCACCTCGATGTTCTCCCGACCGCCGATCTCCTCGAGCAGGTACTGCGACATCGTGGCCGCCAGAGACTCGCCGCGGACGAGAAGCGTGACCTTCGCCGCGTATCGACTCAGGTGCACAGCGGCCTGCCCCGCAGAGTTGGCCCCGCCGACGACGAAGACACTCGCTCCAGTGAACTGGCGCGCCTCCGAAGGCGACGAC
>JBOHBA010000360.1:0-5599 GCA_050698095.1 Gaiellaceae bacterium | reverse complement strand
GTCTACGCGGGGACGGTCCTGGGCGAGGGAGTGAAGGTGCTCGAGAACGCTGTCGTCGGTAAGCAGCCGGCGCTGTCGCCGCGCTCGACCACGAAGCGGGAGCCGCTCGCGCCGACGGAGATCGGCGACGGCACGATCGTCTCGACCGGGGCGATCGTGTTCGCCGGCTCGCAAATCGGCGCCCGCGTCATTCTCGGCGACCAGTCGTGCGTGCGCGAGCGGGTGACGATCGGTGACGACGTCGTCCTCGGCCGCGGCTCGCTCGTGGAGAACGACACCACGATCGGCGCCATGACGAGAATCCAGGCGGAGGCGTACATCACCGCCTATTCGACGCTCGAGGAGCACGTGTTCATCGCTCCCTGCGTCGTGACGACCAACGACAACTTCATGGGCCGGACCGAGCAGCGTCATGCGCTGATGAAGGGGCCCACGATCCGCCGCGGCGCCCGGATCGGAGGAGGAGCGGTCCTCTGCCCGGGGATCGAGGTCGGCGAGGAGGCGTTCGTCGGCGCGGGTGCGGTCGTGACGAAGGACGTCCCGCCCCGGGTCATCGTCGTCGGGAGCCCCGCGCGAGTTCTCCGCGACGTCCCGGCAGACGAGCTGCTCGAGCCGAGCTAGTACGCACGACGTCTCGGACGTACCGCCCGCCAGATGGTGCGTACGAGCCACAGGATGAGCGCAGCAGATGCGGCTACGACGAGGCCGACTGGCGGGAGCAAAACAGCCAAGGAATAGCCGATCGGCGACCAGACCGATCGCCGAGCTCTTCTGCGACCACGAACCTCGCGTATCAGACTGACGAGCCCGGCGACGACGAAGGACGCGAGCGCGAGCCAGTAACCGACAAGGAGGTCTCCGTCGTCCGAGACGAGGACCATCGCATAGAGCGAGAGCTGCATGGCCACGACACCGAGTGCGGCGCAGCGTCCCGCACCCGGCCTTCCGAAGATCGAAAGGACGAGTCCGAGTGCTGTGCCGATCAGGGCGGCCAGCGCGAATGGCCCGGCGCCGCGCTCCAGACTGCCCCGGAGCTCCACGTCCTGCGCATCGGCAGCGGGAACGGAGAAGGTGACGAGCTCCGTTCCGGTGAAGTGAACCTCCGCGCCGTCACAAGAGGAGACGACTCCGAACGGAAGCGTGAAGGCGAGGGCAGCGACCGCGAAGGCGGTTCCCGAGAGCACCCTGGACATGCGTCAACGTTGACGTCACGCCCTCAAGATCTGCTCAACGTTAGGCCTTGACGATCGTCAGCCGGTAGCGGGTCCAGCCCGGGCTCGACATTCGCACCTGGATGAAGTAGCTCCCCGCCGCACGGGCCCGATAGGAGAGATACTGGCGCGATCCCGGTCGTACCGAGACCCGCGCACGGAAGCGGAGACTCGAGACGCTCTCGATGAAACGCGCCTCTGGGAGCCAGAACGCGAGGCTCAAGTCGACGCTCGGGTTCGCTCCGGTGAGGCCGACGTACACGGGCTGGTTCTTTCGCAGCTTGATCGCGTAGACGTCGTCCTGGTCGTCCCAGAAGTCCACCGTCGCCTTGATCCTGCGACTCGGTCCGAAGACCGTGTACGCACGAGCGCCCGCATCGTCGTTCGCCTCGTAGAAGTCACGCAACGGGAGTGGCGCGTCGAGCGCGGCGATCGCGGCCGCGACATCGAGATGTCCCCATCCCGAGTGCGCGTCGCGCCCGATCGCGCATGCGCCACAGCCCGTCTCTGCGTAGAGGTCGGCGGCCGTGCTCCGGAGGATCGCGGTCACCTGCTCCGGACCGAGGGTCGGGCGGAGGCTCAGGAGAACTGCGGCGGCCGCGCTCACCTGCGGCGCGGCGAACGACGTCCCTTGCGCCTCCCGGTACTCCTCCGAGCCGCAGGACGAGTAACCCTGATCGGCGCAGGCGGGGAAGCGCGCGGTGAGCGTGCGGGGCAGGAGCGAGATGATCCGCAGCCCGGGCGCCGCGATGTCGTTGTAGATCCGGTCGCGGTTCGAGAAGTCCGGTACGTCGCCCGTGTCGTTCGTCGCGCTGACACCGAGAACGTGTGGAAGCGCCGACGGGTAGCTCGCGTACTTTCCGGGCGACTCTCCGTCCGGACCGTTACCGACAGCCGCCACGACCACGGCGCCGTTCGAGACCGCGTAGGCGATGGCGTCGGCTTCGAGTCGCGAGTATGTGTCGCGGCTCGGATCGAGCGGGTCGCGAACGCCGCCGAGGCTCATGTTGATCACGCGCGCGCCGTTGTCGACCGCCCAGCGGATTGCTTTTGCCTCCGCCTCGACCGGGATCGCGCGGGAGGGGGTGACGACCTTCGCGACGAGCAGCTCCGCGGAGGGAGCGAGACCTGCGATTCCGATCCCGTTGTCGACTCCGGCCGCGATGATGCCGGCGACGAATGTCCCGTGGCCGAGGGAGTCCTGCCGCGCAGAGCCGCCGACGAAGCTCTCCGTGTCCAGGACCTTGCCGGCGAGGTCGGGATGCGCGATGTCGACGCCGGAGTCGATGACGGCTACCGGAATGCGCTCGAACGCTGGGAGCGTGAGCCACGACTCGTAGAAGTGGCTCTGGGTGAGGTACCACTGCTTCGCGACGAGCGGGTCCGTGGGCGTGAAGGCGAGCTGCCGGGTGACGAGCAGCTCGACGTAGCGAATGCCGCCGATTCCTCTCAGCGAGACTCCGCGCGGGAGGTCGACCAGGAGAGCGGGGATCGGGGCGAGGCTCTCGGGCCGGGAGCCCGCTCGCCGTTCGATCACGGCGCTGACGGCGGTCTGATCGACACCAGGACGCAGCCCGACGGCAACGCGGGCAGCGTCGGCGTAGACGGGAGCCGTCAGCCCCAACACCGCTGCGACTGCAAAGACCAGCGCGAAACGAGTCATCCGGTGACCTCCAGCAGCGGCGACGCTCCGGCCGCGAGCCCGCCCGCGGCCGCGATGCGCGCTCTGTAGCTCCCCGGCGCCAGCATGAGCTCGGCCCGGAAGGCGCCGGCGTCGTCGACGACTGCCTCCGCAACCGGCACCCAGGTCGAGCCGTTCTTGAGCTCGATCGAGACGACAGCCCCGACGAGCTTGGGGCGAATCGTCCCGACGAGGACGTCCGGCTCGGCCGGTCGAGTGAGCTGCAGCCGGGGAACGACCTGGACGAGCAGCGTGGGCGACATGGCGCCCTCTACTTCGATCCGGTAACGCGTCGTACGCGTCGGCTTCACCGTGGCCGAGAATCGGCCGTTCGCGTCGCGGACGAGCGCGCTCGACTGATCCCACACTTCACCGTCCGCCGACCACGCAAGCCGTGGCGCCATGACTCCACGGCTGACGCCACTCAGCTGCACGCTCGATCCGAACACGACCGACCCCATGGGACGATCGAGCCGGAGGGCGCCGATCGTGAGCCACGTCGACCTGAGCCCGAGGGCCGTTCGAACGAACGAGGCCGGAACCGTCTCCGCCCCCTTCGTCGTCTGCACGGTGAGCGAGCGGATACGGCCGGACGGGGTCAAGGTCGGTGTCGCATCGAGGACACGAGCGTCGATGCCGAGCTTGGCCTGAACGGTCCGAGCCCCGAGAAGCACCGGCCCCCAGCGATGGTACGGCGAAAGCTTGTCCCACGGGTCCGGGCGCGACACGAGGTACGGAACCGATACGCCGAACACGTCGACTGCGCTCGCCGTCTTCCCACCCGAGGACGAGAAGTACAACGTCGAAGCGACCTTGCCGGCGTAGAGGACGACCTTGCCGGCAGTCGACTGCACCGCTTCGGTAGTACTCGGCTTCTCGCCCGCGACCCCGAGGTAGACCTGGCTGCGAACGTCCGCGTAGAGGTCGAACGGCTTCCCCTTGACCAGGTTCGCGAGCGCGTACGAGCGCGCAGCCACCGCCTGTGCGCGAAGAGCCTCGGACGGCCAGGAGTACGGCATCTCGCCGGCGACAACTCCCTGGAGGTAGCTCTCGAGGCCGACGAGACTCACGACCCGTACGAATTGGCCATCTGTGCTCACCTGAAGGCGCCCGCGGTACAGCTGCCCGTCGAGCGAGAGAGGCGCGGCCTTTCCCGGCCGAACCACAACCGGCGACACAACGGCGACGGGGCCCTCGGCAGTCGCGAGCTCGAGATCCGCGCGGAGCGTGAGCGGGCCCGCTGGCAGGCGCTGAATGGTCCCCGCCGCATCGCGAATCGTGAAGGGGACGGTCGAGGCGATCGTCACGGCGCGCCGCCCTTCGGCGAGAAGCACGCGTACCTCCCTCGCGGGCACCGTCCCGAGCTCGATCCCGCTGTAGTAGTGCTGGAGGATCTCGTCGTGCGTGCGGCCCGCCTTGGCCATCCCGTAGGCGCCGTATTGGCTCATCCCCACGCCGTGGCCATACCCCTTGCCCGAAACGACGAACAAGGCCTCGCCGGGAACGGAAGCGGGCGGCGGAGGCTGCGCCGAAGCGGTCGCAGCGACGACGGCGAGCACGAGAGAGATGACGAGGGGTCGCACGAACGGGATCAGGCTAGCTCCGGAGGGTTAAGTTTGTGTTCTCGGCAGGAAGAAGCGGACCTTGAGCCCGCGTCAGCGCCACGAGGTCTCTTCGACCGGCGCGCGATCCTTGAGCGGCTCCCACCAGCTGCGGTTGGCCGTGTACCAGACAACGGTCTCCGCGAGCCCTTCCTCCCAGCCATGCGCCGGAGCCCACCCCAGCTCCTCGCGGATCTTCGTCGCGTCGAGCAGATAGCGGCGATCGTGCCCGGGCCGATCGGGAACGATTGTCTTCAGGGTCGACGGCTTCCCGGTGAGCCCGAGCACGAGATCCGCGATCTCCTCGATCGAGGCCTCGAGGCCCGAGCCGACGTTGTACGTCTCCCCGGCACGGCCATTGCGCAGCACCAGGTCGATCGCCTCGCAATGGTCGAGCACGTGCAGCCACTCGCGCTTGTTGCCAGTTGACGCGTACATCGGGAGAGGCTCGTCGTCGAGCGCATTCGTCGTAAAGAGCGGGATGACCTTTTCCGGGAACTGGTACGCGCCGTAGTTGTTCGAGCAGTTCGTGATGGTCACGGGCAGTCCGAAGGTCTCGTGGTAGGCACGCACCGCGTGGTCGGCGCCCGCCTTGGAGGCGTTGTACGGCGTACGCGGCCGATACGGAGACTCCTCGGTGAACACCTCGTCCGTGTCGAGAGCGAGGTCCCCGTACACCTCGCAGGTGGAGACGTGGTGGAAGCGGTCGACTCCCGTCGCCCGGGCGGCATCGAGGAGCGTCTGTGTCCCGAGGACGTTGGTGCGGAAGAAGCGCGTCGGGTCGACCACTGCGAGGCTGTTGTGCGACTCGGCCGCGAAGTTCACGACCACCTCGATCCGCTGCTCGCCGAGGGTGGTCTCCGCGAGGGCTCGGTCGCAGATGTCACCCTCGACAAAGACGATCCTGTCTTCGACGTCGTCGAGGCTCGCCCGGTTGCCCGCGTACGTCAGCAGGTCGAAGACGACCAGGCGATCGTCCGGATACCGCTCGAGCCAGTAGTGGACGAAGTTCGAGCCGATGAACCCGGCTCCGCCGGTGACAAGGAGGCGCATCGCGCGAAGGCTAGCGGTGGGGGTCAGGTCTTCCACGTTCCACACGGGTGGAA
>JBOHBA010000359.1:0-2648 GCA_050698095.1 Gaiellaceae bacterium | reverse complement strand
GGCGGCACCCAAGACCAGCCAGAAGTGGGCGGGATGGTTCTCCCAGCTCCGGTCGATCGCAGGGCGCACGAGGAGCGCCGCGAGAAGCACGAGCGGCGCCGCAGCTGTCGCGAGCCAGAAGCGGGCGTTCATCACCGCCAAGGTACAAGCAGGCGCGTCTATTCTCATCCCGCTATGAAGGTCGTCCTCCCCGACTCCTCCGAGCTCGAGCTGCCCGACGGCGCGTCCGGCATCGAGGCCGCGCGCGCCATCGGGCCGAAGCTCGCCGAGCAGGCTGTGCTCGTCCGGGTGGACGGGGAGGTTCGGGACCTGCGGCTGCCACTCGCGGACGGCGAGCGGATCCACTTCCTGACGACGCGCGACACCGAGGATCCCGACGCGCTCTTCGTGCTCCGCCACTCGACCGCTCACCTGCTCGCGGAGGCGGTCTTGCGGCTCTATCCGGGGGTCAAGATCGCCATCGGCCCGCCGATCGCGGAAGGGTTCTACTACGACTTCGAGTTTCCCGAGGCGATCTCGGAGGACGACCTCGAGGCAATCGAGGACGAGATCCGGCGGGAGATCGAGGACGGCCGCGTTTGGACGCGGGAAGAGCTCTCGCTGGAGGATGCCGTCGAGCGCTTCGAGGCCGAGTCACAGCCGTACAAGGTCGAGCTCGCGCGCGGCGCCGAGGGCACGATCTCGCTCTACACCCAGGGCGACTTCACGGATCTCTGCCGGGGACCGCACCTCCAGGACGCCTCACCGATCAAGGCGCTCAAGCTGACGAGCCTTGCCGGCGCGTACTGGCGCGGGGACGAGAAGAACACCCAGCTCACGCGAATCTACGGAACGGCGTTCTTCTCCCAAGGCGACCTGGACGCGCACCTCGAGCGGCTCGAGCAGGCACGCGCTCGCGATCACCGCCGTATCGGCCGGCAGCTCGATCTCTTCCACCTGTCGGACCATTCGCCGGGCTCCCCCTTCTGGCACCCGAAGGGGATGGTGCTGTGGAACACGCTCGAGGATCTTCGGCGGCGCGAGAACCGACGGCGTGGATACCGGGAGGTGAAGACGCCGCTGCTCTACGACATCGAGACATACAAGACGTCCGGCCACTACGACAACTACGCGGACAACATGTTCTTCGTGCAGCCGCACGAGGGCGAGGAGCCTCTCGCGCTCAAGCCGATGAACTGCCCCGGCCACATGCTGCTCTTCGGGTCCGAGCTTCGTTCGTACCGAGATCTCCCGATTCGCTACGCGGAGTCGTCGACGCTGCATCGCGACGAGCGCGGGGGAACTCTGCACGGGCTGCTGCGCGTGAAGCACATCACGCAGGACGACGCGCATGTCTTCGTGACGGAGGACCAGATCCAGGACGAGATCGACGGGATGATCGACTTCGCCAACTACCTGTACGACCGATTCGGCGTCACGCCACGAGCGGAGCTCTCGACCCGTCCCGAGAACCGGCTCGGAACCGAGGCGCAGTGGGACCGCGCCGAGGCGGCGCTCGAGGCGGCCCTCGTGCGACACGGGCTGCAATACGTCATCTCGCCCGGCGAGGGCACGTTCTACGGACCGAAGATCGATCTGCACATGACCGACGTCCTTGGCCGCAGCTGGCAGATGGGAACGATCCAGCTCGACTACCAGATGCCGGCTCAATTCGGCCTCACGTACATGGGCGCGGACAATCGCGAGCACGCGCCGGTCGTCATCCATCGAGCGCTACTCGGCTCGCTCGAGCGCTTCCTGGGAATCCTCATCGAGCACTACGGGGGGGACTTCCCTTTCTGGCTCGCGCCCGTGCAGGCGCGCGTTCTGCCCGTGGGCGAGGCGCATCGGGACGCCGCACGCGCTCTGCAGGCCAGATTGGTCGCCGAGAGCTACCGGGCGGACGTCGACGAGCGAGACGAGACGGTCGGCAGGCGCATCCGGGACGCCGAGCTCGAGAAGGTCCCGTTCGTTCTCGTCTACGGCGACCGAGAGTCGGACGCCGCGCTCGCCGTGCGAGAGCGGGGTGGGGATCAATCGACACTCTCTCTCGACGATCTTCTCGCGAAGTTCGGCACCCTCGCGTCCGAGGCGGATCCGGCTTCGTAGCGGCGAGATATATCTCGCCCCTACAGCTACGGGCGTCGCCCCTACGGATACGTGCTCGCTGTTTGGGCGAGATATCTCGCCCCGACGAATACACGCTGCTAGGCTTCGCCGTCTGCAAGTAGGGGCTCATCGCTTCCTCACCTCCCGGGCATGACTCGCGGGGGTTCAACCGAGCCGGTGTCGTCGTGCCGGGGTTGGACGGGAATCGGGGCCGCTGC
The DNA here is from genome assembly GCA_050698095.1 of Gaiellaceae bacterium. Lineage (GTDB taxonomy): Bacteria > Actinomycetota > Thermoleophilia > Gaiellales > Gaiellaceae > GMQP-bins7. Next base: position 342 of record JBOHBA010000359.1, on the reverse strand, counting down.
GTGCAGCGGTTTTGTCGTTTACAAGGAGGAAGCTGAGAGCTTGATGAAGGGCCTTTGAGACCACGGCGCCGCCGGCCCTCGATGGACCGGGTCGTTCCGCGCAAGCGTGACGAGCGCATCAACGAGGAGATCCGCGTGCCGCGCGTTCGCCTGGTGGACGAGAACGGCGGGCAGGTGGGGATCACCGCGACGAAAGAGGCGTTGGAGTTCGCGTACGGAAAGGGCCTCGACCTGGTCGAGGTCGCTGCGGGCGCGGATCCGCCCGTCGCCCGGGTGATGGACTACTCGAAGTACCGCTACGAGCAGGAACAGCGCGCGAAGCAGGCCCGCAAGCATCAGCTC
>JBOHBA010000358.1:0-4776 GCA_050698095.1 Gaiellaceae bacterium | reverse complement strand
TTGGCAGAGAGCATGAGCGACAGGAGGTACTCGCGAGGATCGAGGCAGGCGCACGCCTGCTCAGCCTCACCGGCCCGGGTGGCTCGGGGAAGACCCGGCTCGGCATCGAGGTCGCGGCCTCGCTCGTTCCCGAGTACAAGGCCGGCGTCTTCTGGGTCGGGCTCGCCTCGTTGCGCGATCCGGCGCTCGTCATGGAGACGATTGCCCAGACCCTCGGCGCCAAGGACGGCCTCGCCGAGCACGTCGGCGAGCGCGAGCTCCTGCTCCTCCTCGACAACCTCGAGCAGGTGATCGAGGCGGCCCCCGCGCTGTCGGCCCTCCTTTCCACTTGCCCCAACCTCACTTTGCTCGTCACCTCGAGAGAGCTCTTGCGCGTCTCCGGAGAAGTCGAGTACCCGGTGCCCCCGCTCGCCGAGCCCGAGGCCGTCTCGCTCTTCTGCGAGCGGGCACAGATGAAGCCGAGCAAGGAGATCGGCGAGCTGTGTACGCGCCTCGACTCGCTTCCCCTCGCCGTCGAGCTCGCCGCCGCGCGCACGAAGGCGCTCACCCCGGCGCAGATACTCGAGCGCCTCTCGCAGCGGCTCGACCTGCTCAAGGGCGGCCGCGACTCAGATCCGCGCCAGCAGACGCTGCGCGCCACCATCGGGTGGAGCTACGACCTGCTCGAAAATGACGAGCAGCAGCTCTTCGGGCGCCTCTCCGTCTTCGCGGGCGGCTGCACCCTGGAAGCCGCGGAAGAGGTATGCAACGCCAACCTCGACATTCTGCAGTCCCTCCTCGAGAAGAGCCTCTTGCGTTTCTCCAACGCGCGCTACTGGATGCTGGAGACGATCCGCCAGTATGCGAGTGAGCGGCTCGAGCACTCGGGCGAGACCGAGGACTTGCGGAGGCGCCACGCCGAGCACTTCCTGGCACTCGCCCAGGAAGCAGAGCCCCATGTCGAGGGCGAGGCGCTCAGGGGCGGTGGTGGCGGGGAGTGGCTCGACCGCCTGGAGCGCGAGCTCGACAACCTTCGAACCGCTCTTGACCAGCTGGGGGCTTCCGGCGAGACGGAGCGTGCCCTGGAGCTGACGGGGGCATTGTCGGATTTCTGGGCGAGTAGGGGTCACGTCGTCGAAGGTCTGAGTCGTCTCGAACGCGCGCTCCGCTCGGACGAACGTCCGACCGCAGCTCGCGCCAAAGCTCTCCTCTGGGCGGCGGAGCTGGCGGGCCTCAGTGGAGATCCCGTCACGATGGAGCTTCTGGGCGAGGAGGCGCTGGCGCTCTGTCGCAAGCTCGGAGATCCGCGAGGGGTAGCCCTGTCGCTGCACAGAGTCGGATATGCGGTTGGCGAATTGGGCGACTGGGTACGGGCGCAGCAGCTCTTGGCCGAGAGCCTCCGAATCTTCCGCGACCTCGGCGAGGACCACTATGCGCTGTGGCTGACTCGCGCTCTTGCCTGGACCTATGCAGAGTCGGGCGACCTGGACCGCGCTCGCGCGCTGTACGAGGACGGCCTCGACCGGGCACGTGCGCTGGGCAGCAGGTCCGCCGAGGCGGCGCTGCTGGGCTCGCTGGCATGGCTCGCGGTCACCGAAGGCCGACTTCAGCACGCGCTTCCGCTGTTCCGGGAGAGTCTGACCATCAAGCGCGAGATCGGCGATCGCAGCGAGATCGCAATCGGACTGTGCAGCGCCGCCCGCGCCATCGCCACCCTGGGAAGGGTGGAGACGGCTGCTCGGCTCCTCTCGTGCTTCGAGGCTATGGCCGAAGAGACCGGCGGCGGCGAGGGCTGGGTGACGCGGATGAAGGATGAGACGCTCGCGGCGATCCAGGCGCAACTCGACGAGGCTGCCTTCCAAGAGGCGTGGGAGAGAGGACACACGCTAACGGCCGACGAGGCGGTTGAGCTTGCGCTCGCGTCCATAGACTGACTTCGCCTTGGCGCCGCCCAGAGATCTCCGCGAGTGGATCGCGCTCCTCGAGCGCGAGGGCGAGCTGCGGCGCATCTCCGCCGAGGTCGACCCGGAACTCGAGATCACCGAGATCACGGACCGCGTCGTCAAGTCCGGCGGGCCGGCGCTGCTGTTCGAGAACCCGAAGGGCTCGCAGTACCCGCTTCTTATCAACCAGTTCGGCACGGAGCGGCGTATGTGCCTCGCGCTCGGCGTCGTGTCGCTCGACGAAGCGGCCGCGAAGCTCGGCGACATCCTCGACATGCAGCCTCCGCAGGGGCTCCGCGACAAGGTGAAGAGCCTCCTCAAGCTGAAGTCCGTTGCGGATTCCCTTCCGAAGACGGTTTCAAGAGCACCGTGTCAGGAAATAGTGCTCGAGGGGAACCGGGTCGACCTCGGCCAGCTTCCGATCCAACGCTGCTGGCCGGGCGACCCGGCACCTTTTATCACGCTTCCGGCCGTCATCACGAGGGACCCCAAGACGGGTGTCCGAAACGTCGGCATGTACCGGATGCAGGTGATCGACCGCAGCTCGACCTTCATGCACTGGCAGATGCACAAGGACGGGCGAGCCGACCTCCTAGCAGCGGAGGACGGGCGGATCCCGGTGGCGGTCGCGATCGGTCTCGATCCCGTGACCGCGTACTCCGCGAGCGCGCCTCTTCCGCACCACCTCGACGAGCTCATGCTGGCGGGCTTCCTCCGCGGGGAGCCCGTGGAGCTCGTCCCCTGCAAGACGATCCCGCTCGAGGTGCCCGCCAATGCGGAGATCGTCCTGGAAGGGCATGTCTCGCGCGACGACGTCGGCCTCGAGGGACCGTTCGGCGACCACACGGGCTACTACTCGCACGCCGAGGAGTTCCCGATCTTCCGCATCTCGGTGATGACGATGCGCCGCGACGCAATCTACGCCTCGATCGTCGTCGGCAAGCCGCCCGCCGAGGACGCCTGGCTCGGGAAGGCGACGGAGCGGATCTTCCTGCCGGCGGTGCGGATGACGCTCCCCGAGGTCGTCGACTACGACCTCCCGGTCGCAGGCGCGTTCCACAACTGCGTGATCGTCTCGATCCGCAAGGCGTTCCCGGGCCACGCGCAGAAGGTCATGCACGCGATCTGGGGGCTCGGGATGCTGAGCCTGTCGAAGTCCGTGGTCGTCGTCGACGAGTGGGTCGACGTCCACGACTACGAGCAGGTGTTCTTCACCGTCTGCGCCAACGTCGACGCGAAGCGCGACGTGCTGCTGACCGAGGGCCCGCTCGACCACCTCGACCACGCTCCGACGCTCCAGTTCCAGGGCGGCAAGCTCGGGATCGACGCGACGCACAAGGGCACAGCGGAGGGGGCCCGCGAGTGGCCGCCCATGATCGAGATGAGCCCGGAGGTGAAGGAGCTCGTCGACCGTCGCTGGGCCGAATACGGCCTCGAGGCCACCGCGGCGGAGAACGGCGCTCGCAAGCAGCCGTTGCGCCGATTGTTACGTCGTTGACACCCGTCACGCCGCGCCGATTGAATTCGTCATGATCCTCGTGGTGGCGAGGGCGGCGAGAGGAGGGCGCGACTGATTGGAACCACAGGGCCCGGATAAGCCGCACGTCTCGTCGCCGAGCCTCTGGCCGGTCGGTTTCGCGATCGGCCTCGTCGTCACGCTCGTCGGCCTGGTGATCGGCAGCTGGGCGACCGTGGCCGTCGGCGCCGTGATCGCGCTCGGGTTCGGATTCGTATGGCTGCGGGACGTCGCGTCCGAGTACCGGGCGGCTCCCGAGGCCGAGGCCGCACCCGTCGCGGCTCCGGTCACGACCGCACCGCGACCGAAGCCCGCCCCCGAGGAGATCGAGGAATACGAGCGGTTTCCGCGCAACACGTTCCTCTCGCTCTCCACGCTCGGGATCGGCGCGGCGATCGGTGGCCTCGTGACGGTCCCGGTCATCGTCATGTCGGTCGGCGACCCGTTCGTGCCTGAGGGCGCCGAGGAGGTGGATCTCGGTTCCATCGACCAGTTCCCGGAGAACGAATATGTCGTCGCGACCTACCTCAGCCGACCGGAGCAGGGCGAGATCTCGCGACGCACCGCCTATGTCCGGAACAACGGTCTGACCGACGACGGCGTCCCAAGCTTCACGATTCTCTCGAACCGCTGCGTGCACCTCGGCTGTCCGGTGCAGGCGAACGGCCTGCTGATCGAGAACGAGAAGACGACCCAGCGCGAAGGCCAGACTGTCGCGGTCGAGCTCACTCCGACCCAGGCGACGGCGGGCTTCGGCTGCCCGTGCCACGGCGGCCAGTACGACACCGAGGGCAACCGCACGGCTGGGCCCCCGGTGCGGGCGCTCGATCGCTACACCTTCGCGATCAAGGACGGCCGGCTCGTGCTGATCGAGACCTACAGCGTCAGCGAGGTCGACGGCGAGGGTGCGGAGGCGACCATCCACAAGTACGACGCGGCCGCACCCGGCGTCCATGTGGACGGGATCGAGGCGCCCCTCTACCCGATCGTGCCGCCGAAGTGAGCCGCTGATGGCGCGGAACCAGCCCAGCACGCTGATGCGGGTCGTGAACTACCCGCTCGACTGGATCGACGAGCGTTCGGCCCTCGTTCGCGGCACGAGGTACTTCCTGTTCCGCAGAGTCCCCGGCGACATCAGCTGGGCGCACACACTGGGCTCGGCCACGCTCACGGCGTTCCTCGTGCAGGTGGTCACCGGCGTGATCCTGGCCATGTACTACAAGCCGCACCCCGACACGGCCTACGAGTCGATCGAGCGAATCACCAACGACCTCACGCTCGGTTGGCTCGTCCGCGGAATGCACAAGTGGGGGGCGAGCGTCTTCATCATCCTGATGT
>JBOHBA010000357.1:0-6542 GCA_050698095.1 Gaiellaceae bacterium | reverse complement strand
GGGCCGACCTCGCCGCCTTCGCCGAAAGCGAAGGCGTGGGTCTCGGGGCGATCAACGGCAATGTCTTTCAAGGCGACGACTACCGTCTCGGCAGCTTCTGCAATCCCGAAGCGCGCGTGCGGAGGATTGCGATCGATCACTGCCTCGAGTGCATCGAAATCGCCGAGCAGGTCAACTCCGACGTCTTCACCGTCTGGCTGGCAGACGGCACGAACTACCCCGGCCAGGACGACATGCGCGCGCGCTACCGGCGCCTGGTCGAAGGATTCGCTGAGATCTATGCGGCTCTTCCGCCCGGAATGCGCTTCCTCGTCGAGTACAAGTTCTTCGAGCCGGCCTTCTACAGCACGGACCTCCCCGACTGGGGCACTGCCGTCCTCGTCTGCCGCGCTCTCGGCTCACAGGCGCAGGTACTCGTGGATACCGGGCATCACCCGCTCGGAACGAACGTCGAGCAGATCGTTGCCCTCCTGCTCGAGCAAGGACTGCTCGGCGGCTTCCACTTCAACAACCGCAAGTACGCCGACGACGACCTGATCGTTGGCTCGATCGATCCTTTCGAGCTCTTCCGGATCATGAGCGAGATCGTCTCTGCGAAGCGCGACCCAGCCACAGCTCAGACGGCGGACGCGATCGAGTTCATGATCGATCAGTCGCACAACATCGAGGGCAAGATTGAAGCCATGATCCAGTCGGTCATCAACATCCAGACCGCATACGCGAAGGCTCTCCTCGTCGATCGCCTGACGTTGCGCGAAGCTCAGCTAGCAGGGGATGTTCTCGCTGCCCACAGGACGCTGACCGATGCCTACGAGACAGACGTCCGTCCGTTGCTGGTCGCGTATAGAGAGGCTTCAGATCTGCCGCCAGATCCGGTCACGGCGTTTCGGTCCGGCGGTTACGCGAACCAACTCGCTGCCGAGCGCACGTAAACCGCGTGCTCAGTTGCAAGCAACTGGATAACAGATCGACGATAAGAACGGCGGACTTCTAATCCGCGGGTCGGAGGTTCGAATCCTGCCGGGCGCATGGAATTACGCTGCAAATCACCACAATAGCGGGCATCCGCCGTTGCAGAGCGATGTCCGGATCGGCAGTCGGAACGGATCTCTTACGTGAGATCGCGCCTTTCCAGTCGCCCGTGGAGCCAAAGCCGCCAAGGGGCGGCGCGGCCGTCGATCAGGAGGGCGGGCTCCGCCGCCCCCGCGCGACGGCGGCCGAGCCGAGCCACAGCACAAGCACGAGCGGGATCAGGACGAGGTCGATGCGCTGTGCCAAACGGGCGAGCCGCTCCGGGCCATAGGTGATCGTGACGTCGTACGTGCCTCTCCACGGCAGACGCCACGCGTTCGCGTAGCCGTTCACGCGCACATGGGCGAGGTCCGACAACTCTCGCCCCGCTGCCTCGACACGCCACCCGTGCGCAAACGTCTCGCCCACCGCGAGCAGAAACGGCCGTCGCGCCCCCTCGACGCGGACCCGGAACTCGTAGGGCGCCACTCGTCGGTATGACACCTTCGGAAGCTCACCGAGCGGCGCGACGCCGAGTGCGATGACCGAACGCGCCCGATTGATCCCTATCTCCCGGTACTCGGTTACCGTCCGCATGGCATTGTCGCCGTCGGCATAGAGGAACAACCGAAGTGATCGTGTTCCGGCATTCGGGGTTACGGTCGCCTCGAAGCTGTGCCAGCCGGGAGACGCGAGAAGCGCGGGAAGGTGTGCACATCGCCGCGGCTCGACCTGCCACAGACAGATCCGCGCCCGGCTTCCGCTCACGCTGCGATAGGAGAGCTGGATCAGGAGCGGCGCACTCGGCCGGACCTTTCCGAGCGGAAACGCGACGCAGGCCGAGTGGTCCCGGGCTCCCAGGCGAGCAGTCGGGATGCCGTCCCGCCGGACGACTTCGGCGGTGAGGTCGACCTGAGCCGGAGTTCGCCCGTCGTAGCGGTTGCAGTCCCCGAGCTGCCCCGGCAGCCGGGACGGAATCGGCACCGAAACGAGCTGGCGTGGCGGGAAGCGGAAGAGCCGTGGCGCGCTCGCGAGCGCGCCACGTGGAAGAGAGATGGTTGGATGCGCTCGCGTCACGACGAAGCTCCGCGTGCCCACGATGGCTCGGAACGGCGGCGAGACTCGTGCAAAGCGTAGTGCAGTGCGGCCGCGGCCGCGGCTGAAGGCGACGACGATGCCTGTCCGCGTGAGTGTCACCGTGGCTCGGCCCCGTCCCCGTTCCGCCTGGACGAGCCTGACCTCGCCCTTGGCGACGCCGTCGAGCGATGCCGCGTCGCTCGGGTCGATAGACGCGACGTTCGGACCGACCTCGACCGCGCGGTAGAGGGCGGCGGGCTCAGCTCCGGCGCCGAGCAACGGGACGCCCGGGTACACCTCCGCGCTCCGCCGCATGTCGGCAACGTAGAGGTCGAGAGGCCCGAATGATCGCACGCGGCGAAGGCCGGGTACGCGTGGGAGGGCGTGCGCCAACCGTCTTGGCGGGACGAAGGAGCGCCCGGGGAACGAGGCCTGGAGGTCCCGGCGCAGCAGGATGAAGTTCGCGCCAAGCGCCTGCATTGCGGCGCGAGCGTTTCGACCTCCGTCCAGGATCTGCTGCTCGAGCGACGCGACGTGCTGGGCGACGATCGGATCCGAGTAGTATCCGCCCGGGAGCGTCTCGACGACGGGCCTCTCGAGAAACTGGTGCAGGAACGAGGCTCCGTAGTAGCCCCAGGTCGTCGGCGCCTGGTAGTAGTCGAGCTGCGGGAGGACGACGACCTTGCCCTGACGGGGAGCGGCATCGAGGTACGCCTCGACATCGTCCCAGGCCTGCGGCACGCGCACGTGCGCCGACGGCAGCAGCGGACGCTCGTCGGGAACGATGGCTCCGGTGAGCAGCGGGTGAGCGTAGATGAGCGAGGCGGCTGCGAGAAGCCCGGCGAAGACAGCCCCTTGCACCGCCGACGATTGTTCGAGGCGGTCGACGGCGAGCGCGGCGAGAAGCGCGAAGACGAGAACGACGAGAAGGCTCACCTTGGCCGGGTCGCGCAGTAGCCAGTAGGTGGGCACATGGTCGTACAGCCACAGGTTCAGCCCGGCGAGCGGGGGGTGAAGGCCTTTGGCTACGACCATCGCGGCCAGGCCTGCACCAGCGAGGACGAGCGCGACACGCCGCTTCTTCCCCTGTGCCAGTACCAGCCCGAGCGCGGCACCAGCCACGAGCGTGTACTGGAGCAGGACGAACGGAGCGCGCTCGAGCCGCGCCGCGAAGGGGTAGTACTCCGGATGGCCCCACGCCCACGAGGAGTTCAGCCCGACAATGTTCGGGATGCTGCCGCGTACGTGCGTCCACGACCACTGGGCGACGCCGGCCGCCGAGAACCGATCCGCGAAGACAGGTCCCGTCAGGGTCAGGGCCGCGGGAACGATCCACCACAGGTTGAAGAGGAGCGCGAGCGGCGCCGCCACGGCGAGGAAACGCCCCACGCTGACGAGCCCGACACGCCCGTGGACGGCCCAGGCGAGCAGCACGCAGGCGCCGAGCCAGGCGAGCACGAGGACGAGGTGGGCCGGGTTGACGAAGACGAAGCCGAGCACTAGAGACGCGAAGGCGAAGAGGAGCGGATGTGGCCCGCCCCTGACCTGGCCGGCGCGCAGCACGAGGCCTCCGAGGAGCCCGGCGGCGATCATCGCGCTCAGCGGCACCGGGTCGAACCCGGTGATCAGGTGATAGGCATTGAAGGTCGCGAGAATTCCCGCCAGCGCAGCTGCGAGCGGCGAGTCGACGAGGCCGCGGGCGAGGAAGACGACCGCCGCCGCCGACGCCGCAATGAGGACGGTCAGCCACAGCCGCTGAAACGCGACCTCGCTGAGTCCCAGGCGGTCGAAGGCTCGCAGTCCCTCGAAGTACGGGAGCCACACGATCGCGTAGCTCGGTCCGCCGACGCCGCTGTCGAAGTCGTTCCAGTGCGATCGGTAGTCGTCGGCTGGAACGAGCGGCGGGATCAGGTCGCCGGAGGCAAGGCCGGCGTCGTCGCGGAACCAGGTCTGGACCGCGATCGCGGCAAGAAGCGCGGGGGCAACGTACGCGGCGACACGCCCCGAGATCCTTGCGTGGACCCGTGACCACTCGCGTCGGGCAAGGTCAGCCTGGATCACGGTTTCGGCCTCGCGAGAATCACGATGTTGTGGGAGAGCAGTCCGCGAACGAGGCGCGACACGCGGGGGCGCTGAAGCAGAAGACCAAAGTGATCCGATGCGCCAATGAGGCGCTCGACGGTGAACCCTCCGGACTCCACCAACTCGCGCGCGGTCGTGAACGTGTAGAGACGGAGGTGTGTCTCGTCGAGGATCCCGGTGCGGCCGTACCCGAAACGCCCGACGAGGAGCGGCAGCCGGACCGAGGCGTGAGCCACGTTGGGCAGCGAGACGATCAGCCGACCTTCCGGGCGGATGAGGCTGCGAATCAGTTGCAGTGCGCGGTCTGGATCTCGCAGATGCTCGAGAACGTCCGCGGCCAGGGCAACGTCGAAGAAATGGTCAGGCCACGGGAGCTCGGCGCATTCGTCCAGGTCGATCGCGCGTACGTCCTCGTAGCACGCCTCCGCCAGGGCGACGGCGGCACGGTCCTGGTCGAGCCCCCAAATTCGGCACCCACGTGCTTCCAGCGCTTCGCCGAGGTACCCGGTGGCGCAACCCACGTCGAGCACCGTGCTACCCGACGGCACGCTACGCAGGATGACCTCGTGGGCGCCATACCGGTGCGTGTTCCGACGGTACCGAGACAAGTCGGAAACGGCGTCCGCGCTCGGTGGTCGGCTCGACTGAACGCTCACGGGCCGAGCTCCGTCGTCGCGGCTCCCTGCTCGGAGATCCGCGGAATCCCGAAGCGCAGGAGCAGGTTCAGCTTCCAGAGACCGCGGTACATCCTTCTCAGGATCTCCCTCTCGTCGATACGCCGCGACCGCTGAACCGCCCTCCGCAGCTCGACCGTGCGCGGAAGCTCGCGAACGTTCCACCAGAGGCCACCGGCTATACCCTTCGCGGTCTCCCGTCGGCCCACCGCCGCTAGCGCCATCGCCGTTGCAAGGCTTTGCACCGCGTACAGCGGGGCGACGATCCACACGAGCGGCCTGCCGTAGCACTTGAGCAGCAAGGCGAGTGTGTTGCGCTCCCGGAGCACCACTCGAAAGCGGGTCGACGTGACCCCCCCGGCGGTCAGGTAGCCGCCCGGCGCGGCTGCGCCGCCTTCGTGCTGGGCCGGCGTGGTTGGTGCCACGCGTACGTCCAGGCCGCTGAGCAGGACCCGCCAGCAGTAGTCGACGTCCTCGACGAACATGAAGAAGCGCTCGTCGAAGCCCCCGAGGCTGTGGAAGAGGCGAGCGCGAGTCATGAGCGCGCAACCCGGGACGTACAGCACCGGTCCGCGTTTTGCGAGGTGGACAGGAGATCCGATCGGGTCCAGCGTCGCCCCGTACTCGACCGCGCCGGCTACTGCGACGTCGAGTGGTGGACCGACGACGCCGACGGACGAATCCGTGAACTCCGCCGCCAGGACGGAGAGGCTGCCGGGCGCCAGACAGACGTCCGGATTGAGGAAGAAGAGCAGCTCGCCGCGAGCCATGCGTGCGCCGGCGTTGGCCCCTCCCGCGAAGCCGAGATTGCGACCCGGCGTTACGACGTGGAGATCCTCGAATGCCGCCGCGGCAGCCTTGGTAGATCCGTCGGTCGAGCCGTTGTCGACGACGATCGTCTCCAGGAGGCCGCTCTGCCCTGCGAGTGCGGCGATGCACTCGAGGAGGAGCTCACCGGCCTCGTAGTTGACGATGACTGCGGAGACGTTCACAGGGACAGGGGTGCTAGTGGGTTCCGAGCGCATGCTCTCTGCCCTCTCGAGCGCGAGCCTCCTGGGTCCCGCCGAGTGCGAGCTCCATGAGCCCGTCGGCGGTCCTTTCCCACGAGAACCGATGGGCCCAGTCCATCGCCGCTGACCGCATCGCCTCGTACCGGGCGTCGTCGGTCACGAGGGATATCGCCTGGGTCGCCAGCGCCACTGGATCGCCGGCGGTGGCGAGCAGACCCGTGCGGCCGTCGCGGATGGAGTCCCTGATCCCGCCGACGTCATAGCCGACCGCGGGCGTGCCGACCGAGTTGGCCTCGATGACGACCATCCCCCAGCCCTCCCGCACCGAAGGCACGAGGAGGCAATGTGCCGTGGCCATCCGCGCGTAGAGCTCCTCCCTGGGCAGGCGGCCGAGTAGCGTGGCGTGTTCGGGCAGCGTCCGTGCGAGCTCGGCCTCGAGCGGGCCGGTGCCGACGAGCCACAAGCGAGCCGAGGGAAGCTCGTTCTTGATGATCCGGAACACCTCGATGGCGTGATCGGGCCGCTTGTTGGCAGCCAGTCGCCCTACGAACAGGAACGTCGGCACGGGCTCCTGTTCGAGGCCGTAGAGCTCGGGGGGCTCGTCACGTCCTGGCGGAACCACCGTCACGTTGGTCAGCCCGAGCTGCAGGAGGTCGTCCTTGGTCGAGTTCGAGACGGCGGCGACGGG
>JBOHBA010000356.1:0-2283 GCA_050698095.1 Gaiellaceae bacterium | reverse complement strand
CGGCCGTAGAGTACGCCGGTGCTGCGACGCGCACGATCCGAGGACGCGGATGCGCTCGCCGCGATACTCCGTGCGGCGCTGCGGACGGCAATGCCTTCGCTCCCGGAGCTGCACACGCCCGAAGAGGATCAGTGGTTCCTTCGCGAGGTGGTCCTGCCCAACGAGGAGGTTTGGGTCGTCGAGCGAGACGAGCAGATCGTCGGGTTCGCCGCGCTCGGATCGCGACAAGATGTCGACTACCTCCAGCACATCTACGTCGCGCCGGAACATCAGCGTCGCGGCGTGGGCACCGAGTTGTTCAAGCATGCGAAGGAACGGCGACCGGCGGGGTTCCGGCTGTGGGTCTTTCAGCGCAACGAGGGCGCGCGCCGCTTCTACGAGAGGCACGGTTGTCGTCTCGTCGAGCTGACCGACGGCTCCGGCAACGAGGAGAAGGAGCCCGACGCGCTCTACGAATGGCGCCCAAGCGGCTTGTAACAGACTGCTATTTGGGCTCAGGCTGGGGCGATGGGGCCTCTTGCGCCTGCCGGCCGAGGATCGAGCGGGCGATCACGAGGCGCTGGATCTCGCTGGTCCCCTCGTAGATCTCGGTGATCTTGGCATCGCGATAGAAACGCTCGACGGGGAACTCCTTCGTGTAGCCGACCCCTCCCAGAATCTGAATGGCCTCGGCCGTCTGGCGGCGGGCCATCTCCGATGCAAAGAGCTTCGCCTTCGCCCCTTCTGCCGTGTGCGGGCGGCCCTCCTGCTTCAGCCACGCCGCGCGATATGTGAGCAGGCGCGCCGCGTCGATCTCGGTCGCCATGTCCGCAAGCTTCCACTGGATCGCCTGGAAGTCACCGATGCGCTGCCCGAACTGCTCGCGCTCCTGCGCATACGTGCGCGCCACGTCGTACGCCGCCTGGGCGATCCCGAGCGCCTGCGCCGCGATTCCGATGCGACCGCCGTCGAGAGTCGCCATCGCGACCCGGAAGCCGCGACCCTCGTCGTGCAGGAGCCGGTCTCGACCGACGCGCGCCCCCTCGAGCGCGAGATCCGAGGTCGTCGAGGAGTTGAGGCCGAGCTTCTCCTCCTCACGAGTCACGCGCACGTGCTCGGCGTCGAGAATGAAGCACGAGACGCCCCGCGCACCTGCTGTCGCGGGATCGGTACGCGCGAACAGGACGAAGGTGCCTGCGCGCGAGCCGTTCGTGATCCACTGCTTCGAGCCCGTGATCGTCCAACCGTCGCCGTCCGGCTCGGCCACGGTGCGGAGCGAGCCCGCATCGGAGCCCGACCCGGACTCGGTCAGGGCGAACGCGCCGAGCCGCTCACCCCGGGCGAGCGGCGGTACGAAGCGCGACTTCTGCTCGTCTGTGCCGAAGGTCAGGATCGGAAGCGTGGTCGCGCTCGTGTGCACCGCGACGGTGACCCCCACGCCCGCATCGGCACGCGACAGCTCCTCGAGGACGAGGACATAGGACAGGAAGTCCGCCCCGGCGCCGCCATGCTCCTCCGGGACGCACACGCCCATGAGACCGAGCTCCGCGAGCCTCGGGTAGAGCTCGTCCGGGAAGCGGTGCTCGCGGTCCCAGGCAATCGCATTCGGGGCGATCTCCGCCTCCGCAAGCTCCCGTGTCAGCGCCTGGATCGCCTTCTGGTCGGCGGTCAGCTCGAAGTTCATCGCGCCGGACTATAGGTCGTGGGGTCGCACGCGCCTGTACGTGCGCGCCGCCCGCCGGCGGGTCGCCTTCCGAAGCCCGCTCGGCGTCGCGAGACGCCGGAGCCGGCCCGGCCGAAGCTCCGCGCAGAGAACGGCCGAGGCCGCCGGGCCGCGCTCTCCGTAGCGGACGCCCTCCGCGCGAAATGCCGGCGCAGCTCGCCATCCATCGGCCACGAGCTCGTACGCCTCGGTCTCCTCGACGAAGAAGTCCGCGCGCGCGAAGAGCTCGGTCCAGCCCCGCTCGTCCTCCTGGCGAAACCAGCCGTGGTCCCCCGGCTCGCCGAGAGGGACGGTGACGAGCAGGCTGCCGTCTCCGCGCAACACCCGCCTCAGCTCGCGGAGCGCGACCACGCGCGCAACGCCGTCGCTCTCCGCCGCGAGCCCGTACACGGTGTTGTCGGCGCCGATGTGCTCGAGCGTGGACACGAGCAGGATCTGGTCGAACGAGCGCTCGGAAAACGGAAGCGCGCGGACGTCCGCCTCGACGGTCTCCATGCCGTCGACGTCGCGCGTGGCCAGATCGACGCCGACGAGGTCGACCCCGGAGCGCAGGAGGCCACCGAGGTAGGCGGTCTCCGCGA
>JBOHBA010000355.1:0-3068 GCA_050698095.1 Gaiellaceae bacterium | reverse complement strand
GATCAGACCCGCGCGTTCACGATCTCGTACACCCTCCAGGGCGTCGCGGTCGCGTACGACGACGTCGTCGACGTCAACCTGCAGGTCTGGGGCGATCAGTGGGCCGAGCCGCTGTCCCGGCTCGTCGGAATCGAGACCGCTCCTGGGAAGGTTCTGAAGGCTTGGGGAAAGCCCGTCTGGGTACGCGGGGATGTCGAGCTCACGGGCCGGCGGGCGACGCTTCGGGCTGTCGGCGTCCCCGCGCATCAGTTCGTCGAGCTGCGGACGTTGCTTCCTCGCTCGGCGTTCACATCCACGTTCGGCATGAAGGTGGTCAGGGGAAACGCGCTCGATCGGATCGTCGAGGAGGAGCGCGCCGACGCCGAGGCCTACGGGCAGGACCGCGAGAAGATCGACCGGCTCAAGGCTCAACCACTCCTGATCGCTGTCGGCGGACTCGCGCTCGCGACGATTCCGGCGCTCCTCGTCATCGCAGCCGTGTACCTGCTCTTCGGCCGGGAGCGCGGAACGTCCTACGACCGCGAGTACGAGCAGGAGCCACCTACTGACACGGAGCCGGCCCTCGTCCCCACGCTTCTCCGCCAGGGTGGCGAAGCAGGCTCATACGAGTTCACTGCGACATTGTTCGACCTCATCCGGCGCGGCGTCTACAAGGCCGAGCAGACGACGACCGAGCGATCGATCTGGGGCGGTCTTCGGTCCGAGACCGTGTCCGACCTCGATCTCTCGGCCGGAACGACCCAGGATCTGAGGCCGTGGGAGCGGGACGTCGCTGATGTCGTCGACCACGTCCTCGACGGCTCGACCGAAAGGCTCTCGCGATTTCGCGACCGCATCGAGGACGAGCGCGAGTCCATGCACCCGCGATTCACGTCGTTCAAGGAGGCCGTCGGAAAAGAGGTTGGCCGGCGTCGCTGGTTCTGGTCGATAGGCGCGGTACCGCTCATCGTCGCCGCCGTCTTGTTCGGACTCGCCGGCGGCGTGCTCGTCTTTCTCGCTCAGGACGGCTGGCGGTCCGTCTACCCGCGCTACTCGGACGTCCTTCTCGTCGGCGCGGCCATCTGTCTGCTGGGGAACGCCGCACTCGCCGTCGCGGCGACGATCTTCGGACGCCGCATTTGGCGCCGCCGCGCCCCGATGGCTCAGCTCGAGGCCGAGCGCTGGGAGGCGTTTCGCCGCTACCTCTCGGACTTCCCACGTCTGCAGGAGGCGCCGCCAGCGACGCTCGCGCTCTGGGAGCGATACCTCGTGTACGGGATCGCGTTCGGGATCGCCGAGCGCGTCCTGCAAGGCGCGCAGCTCCACATGCCCGAAGCGATCCACGACGCGAGCTCGATCTACTGGATCACCCCGGGCTCCGACCTCGGCTCGGGTCCGTCCAGTCTCTCGATCGGCGACCTCGCGTCCGGCTTCGGCTCCGCGCTCGCGCCCCCGAATTCAGGAGCCGGAGGCGGCGGAGGCGGCTTCTCGGGCGGCGGCGGAGGCGGCGGCGGCGGAGGCGGCGGCGGGTTCGGCTGATCGGGCCACGTCCAGAAGAGCCATCTGGTGCTGCGGGCGTGCTCGTGGCACCCTGAAGCGCATGAGCTCGGTCGACGCGGTCAAGGCGAAGCGCTGCGTTCTCGACCTGCGTACCGAGATCCGATAGGCACGTCGATCCGCTGAAGTAGGCGACGCTGCCGCCACCACGCCGGGCGGATCCCCCGTAGGGGGGTGTCCAAACCGCACCCCGCGACGACAACTAGTCAAGTCCAGGCAAGTCAGACGAAAGGACATGCGGCCTTATGTTCACCAAAGGCAATACCCGCTACATCGTCTGCGCACTGACAGCGCTTGCCGGCCTCCTCGCCAGCATCGGCGGGGGCTGGTTCGACGGCCCGTAGTCGCAGACGATCGATCAAGCAGTCTCAGAGCGGTCTCTCGCCACCAGGAGTGGCGGGAGACCGTCCTCCTGCTGCCAGGCGTCGGCTTCATGAAGTGCCAGCACAGCTCGCCTGTACAGACTGGCAGCAACGCCGTCGTGGTGTCGTTTGCTCTCGACATCGCCCTGCGCGATCCAGGCGTAGCTCTGATGACTCATTGAGCTCGCCCGCTGAAACGTCTCACCTGCAGCGGTTATCCACGTCTCGGCATCATCGAGCCTGCCCTGCGCGGAGAGCGCCTTGCCCAGAGTGAGCTGCGCCGATCCGACCTCCTGCAGGTGATCGACGCGTCCCCCGAGGAGGCCGAGCGCCTTTTGAGCCTGCACTTCGGCTACGTCGAACTCCCCGCACTCGAGTCGAATCTCCGCGAGCGACGAGCAGACGTAGCCCGCGTCGATCGCAAGGTCTAGCTCGACAAAGACCTCGAACGCCTCCTCCAGCATGACGATCGCCCGTCCGACGTTGCCGAGAAGATGGTTGAGCCCTGCCAGGTTGTTCGTCAGCCGGCCGACGGTCGCCCTGTCCCCCAGCTCCTGGAACAGGGCTCGCGATCGCTCGGCGTACGTGCGCGCGAGCGCCCAGCGTCCCTGCCGCTGAGCGACTAGCGATGCCTGAAAGAGCGCGTTTGCGACCCGGCGCGAGTCGGAGCAGGCTTCGGCGAGCTCGATAGCGCGCTCGATGTCTTCGTGGGCGGCGACCCAATCGCGAGTACGCCGATGGCAACGCGAGCGCCAGTCGAAAATGTCCGAGCGGAGTCGATCCGCAGGACTTTCCACGCTCTCTGCCAATAGCAAAGCCTCATCGAGGAGGACGATCGCCGCGGAGATCTTCGATTCCGAATAGCGGACGACGCCGACCTGGAACACCACCTCTGCGCGATCGGCTTCGGTGAAACCCGCGGTCACCACCAGCGCCGCCGCTTCTTCGAGCAATGACATCGCCGCGTCGAGCTGTCCTAGTCCAATCCGAGCCCACGCTTCCCCTCGCAGGAGCCTGAGAAGGGACTGCCCCGAGATCGTGCCTTCGAGCTTCCGCGCGCCTCGAAACTCTCGAAGCGCGTCTTCGAGGCGGTGTTCCTCGACAAGCTGCTCCGCGCGGCCGAGGGCGGCATCGAGCCGCTCCGCCTCGGCCTTGCTGACACCGTGCTCG
>JBOHBA010000354.1:0-3289 GCA_050698095.1 Gaiellaceae bacterium | reverse complement strand
TCGAGGCAGAGATCGTCGAGGCAGTCGGCGAGATCTCGGAGGCAATCGTCGAGGTCGCCGAGAGCCGTGGTGCCGATCTCATCGTCGTCGGCACTCGGGAGCCGAGCCAGGTCGAGCGCCTGCTCGGACACTCGGTCTCAGAGGGCGTCCAGCGGATGGCGCACTGCGACGTCTTGATTGTTCACTAGCCGTTCCGCGGAGAACGCGGAACGGCTCGAAGAGGCCTATGGTCTCCCCGCGCTCGTCGATGTCGATCGCGAACGCGGCCGGCGTCCTCCCGAGACCGGGCATCGTCATCATCTCGCCGCAGAGCGCGACGATCCAGCCCGCCCCCGTGTAGGGCCGCAGGTCGCGAACCGTGACCGTGAAACCGGTCGGCGCGTTCTTGAGCGCGGGATCGTGCGACAGCGAGAGGTGCGTCTTCGCCATGCAGATCGGAAGGCGACCGAGAGCGGACTGGTCCCACTCGGCGGCCTTCTTCTTTGCCACTGGGAGGAGCTCGACGCCGTCCGCCCCGTACACGCGCGTCGCGATGAGGCGGATCTTCTCCTCGATCGGAGCCTCGAGCGAGTAGGCGAAGTCGAACGTCGAGGGCTCGTCGGCCGCGGCGACAACGGCCTCCGCGAGAGCAGTCGCGCCGGCGCCCCCGTTCTCGAACGCTGTGTTGATCTCGGCCGCGAAGGCGCCGCTCTCCAGCGCGAGGCGCCGCGCGAGCTCGAGCTCCTCCTGCGTGTCCGACGGGAACTTGTTGACTCCGACGACCGCCTGGAGGCCGAAGCCGTTGACGATCCCGATGTGGCGGGCGAGGTTCTGCGCGCCGGTCTCGATCGCATCGAGCCCGCCTTCGGGTTGACCTGCGTGGTGCTTCAACGCCTTGATGCTCGCGACGAGGACGACGGCGTTCGGCCGCAGGTCGCCGATCCGGCAGGTGATGTCGAAGAACTTCTCCATCCCCATGTCCGATGCGAAGCCGGACTCCGTGATCAGATACTCGCCGAGCTTCAAGCCGACCCGGTCGGCCACGAGCGAGTTGTTGCCGTGGGCGATGTTCGCGAACGGGCCGCAGTGCACGAACGCCGGCTGACCCTCGAGCGTTTGCACGAGGTTCGGCTTGATCGCATCCTTGAGAACGACTGAAAGCGCGCCGGCGGCCTTGATCTGCTCGGCGGTTACGGGCTCGCCTTCGAACGTCTGGCCCACGGTGATCCGACCGAGCCGCTCGCGGAGGTCGGCGAGATCGCGCGCGACCGCGACGAGACCCATGATCTCGCTGGCCGCGGTGATGTCGAAGCCGGTCTCCCGCGGCGCGCCGTGCGCTCGCCCACCGAGGCCGGTGATGACGCTACGGAGATTCCGGTCGTTCATGTCCATACACCGTCGCCAGGAGATCGCGAGCGGGTCGAGGCCGGCCGCGTTCCCGTGATGGAGATGCGCGTCGATCAGCGCGGCGAGGAGATTGTTCGCGGCCGTGATCGCGTGCAGGTCGCCGGTGAAGTGGAGGTTGAGGTCCTCCATCGGGACGACCTGCGCATAGCCACCGCCTGCCGCACCGCCCTTCACTCCGAAGACAGGTCCGAGCGATGCCTCGCGCAGGCAGAGAACCGGCTTCCGGCCCAGCACTCCGAGCCCCTGCGTCAAAGAGACCGACGTAGTCGTCTTCCCCTCGCCCGCCGGCGTCGGAGTGATCGCGGTGACGTTGATCAGCTTCGCGTCCGGCCTGTCGGCGAGACGCTCGATGGCGGACAGGTCGACCTTGGCCTTGTAACGACCGTACGGCTCGACCTCCTCCGCGAGGAGACCGGCATCGGCAGCGACATCGAGGATCGGGCGAAGGGTCGCATCCTGCGCGATCTCGAGGCTGGATGGCATGGTCGTCGTCATCGGTCTCCGTTCGAGGGGGGCCTGCTCAATCATCGTCGGTCTCCGTTCGTAGGGGCGAGATATATCTCGCCCCGGCGCCGGCTCGATCAATGGCTCACGGCGGCTGCCGCCAGCTCGGAGACGAGCGTATCGGTATGGAACCGCTCGAGGGCGAAGGGCGCGATCAGCGCGGGTGGCTTTCGACTCGCGACGAGCTCCGCGAGCGTCACGCCGACGATGGGGGCGGCCTTGAAGCCGTACGTGCCCCAGCCGGTCGAGACGTGGAAGTTGTCGATCTCCGTCTTGCCCAGGATCGGGCTGTAGTCGGGCGAGAGGTCGCAAAGCCCCGTCCACGTGCGGAGCACCTTCGTCCGCTCGAGCTGCGGGAGGAGCTCGAGCGCGTGCGCGGCGGAGTACTCGAGAAAGGAGAGCGTCCCGGTGCTCTTGTACGTCGTGTACGGCTCGATCTCCGCGCCGATAAGGAACTCGCCGCGATCCGTCTGCGAGACGTACACGTGGAGCTGAGACGACACGAGGACGACGTCCAGGAACGGCTTCACCGGCTCGGTGACGAAGGCCTGGAGGATGTGCGTCGTGATCGGGAGCCGTATGCCGGCGAGCCCGCCGACGAGCGACGACCAGCCGGCGGTGGCGCTCACAACCTGGCCGCACTCCACGCGGCCGCGGGAGGTCTCGACCGCGGTGACGCGATCGCCCGACCGCTCGAAGCCCGTGACCTCCGTGTTGGGATGTATCTCGACGCCGAGGCGATCGGCCGCCCGCGCGAATCCCCACACCACCGCGTCGTGCCTGATGATTCCGCCGGGCGGGTGGTAAAGAGCTCCCACGATCGGATAGGCGGGGCGGTCGGAGAGATCGAGCTGCGGGCAGAGCTCCCGGATCCGATCCACGCCGACGACGCTCGAGTTCACCCCGAGCAACTTGTTCACCTCGGCGCGCTCCTGCATCGTGATCATCGCCCGGTCCGAGTGTGCAAGCGTCAGGTGCCCATGCTGCGAGAACATGAGGTTGAAGTTCAGCTCTCTCGAAAGCCGCTCGTAGAGTCGAACGCTCTCGCCGTAGAAGGCGGCGCCCTCCGGCGTGCGGTAGTTCGAGCGGATGATCGTCGTGTTGCGACCGGAGGCTCCGGAGCCGACGTACGACTTCTCGAGGATGGCGACGTCGCGGATTCCGTGCCTCTTCGCGAGGTAGTAAGCCGTCGCAAGTCCGTGCGAGCCGCCGCCGACGACGACGACCTCGTAGCTGCGCTTGAGCTCGGGTCGCGGCCGCCACATCCGCTTGGGGAAGAAAATTTCCTTCATTGTTGAGTTGGGGTCAGACCCCGGGACACGTCCAGAACAGCCTCCGCAACGTAGTGACCGAGCTCCTGTGGTACGTAGACGAGATACGACCCGTCGGCGCCGCGCCG
>JBOHBA010000353.1:0-4189 GCA_050698095.1 Gaiellaceae bacterium | reverse complement strand
CATCTGGAGCGAAAGAAAGACGGATCGATTCAATCCAAAACCCCCCACTACAACGTCGAGATCGAGAACTCGGCGCAGCGCGACCAAGCAGTCGAGAAACTTCACGCTCGCGCGCTGGTCGACGAGTTCACGCTCGCCGACGGACGGCGCATCTACCTGATCGCCGAGGGACGGTTGGTCAACCTCGCCGCCGCGGAGGGGCACCCTGCGCTAGTGATGGACATGTCCTTCGCGAATCAGGCGCTCGCCTCGGAGTGGGTCATCGCGAACGCGGCCACACTCGAGCGGCGCGTGTACGACGTGCCCAAGGAGATCGACGACGAGATCGCGCGGCTCAAGCTCGCGACCATGGGAATCACGATCGACCAACTGACCGAGGAGCAGGCGCGGTACCTAGCGAGTTGGGACGAGGGCACCTAGGGCGCGGCGCGTGTTCGACCACGTCGAGCTTCCCGTGTCCGACTTGGCGCGGAGCGCTGCGTTCTACGAGCTCGTGCTCGAGCCGCTGGAGATCCGACAGACGGGATCCTCCGCGGACGCGGTCGAGTTCGGCGCTCTGTCGATCGTGCGACGACCACCTCGGGAGCGCCTCCACCTCGCGTTCATCGCCGAAAGCCGTGAGGCGGTCGAGGAGTTTCACCGCCACGGCGTCGACGGCGGGTACCGCGACAACGGCGCGCCTGGTCTGCGCGACTACGCGTCCGATTATTACGCCGCCTATCTCCTCGATCCGGACGATCACAACGTCGAGGCGGTGCACCGCTCTGTGGAGACCCGCTCTCGCTGGGAGTGGCTCGGGCGGGGGTCCGGGGTCAAGTCTTGACCCCTAGTCACATCGTCCGCCTCGAGGAGGACGCGGTCGTCCTCCTCGACCAGCGGCGTCTGCCCGAGGAGGAGGTCGAGCTCAGGTGTACGTCTGCGACAGCGGTCGCCGGCGCCATCCGAGACATGGCGATTCGCGGCGCGCCCGCGATCGGTGTCGCCGCAGCGTACGGACTCGCGTTGGCGGGGGAACAGGGCGAGGACATCGATGCCGCCTGTGAGGTGCTCGCGGCCGCGCGCCCGACTGCCGTGAACCTGCGCTGGGCGCTCGACGAGATGCGCGCGGATCCGACGCGCGAGCGCGCTGCGGCGCTCCACGAGGAGGAGGTCGATCGCTGCAAGCGCATGGCGCTCCACGCCAACGAGCTCTTCTTCCCAGGCTCGCGCGTCCTCACGCACTGCAACACGGGCGGACTTGCGACGGGTGGTCACGGAACGGCGCTCGGCGCCATCCGGGCTGCCTGGGAGCGGGGACTCGTCACGCACGTCTGGGTCGACGAGACAAGGCCGCGTCTGCAGGGCGCGCGCCTCACCGCCTGGGAGCTCGAGCAGCTCGGCATCCCGTTCTCGGTGATCGCGGACGGCGCGGCCGCCTCACTCATGGCCGCGGGTGAGGTCGACTGCATCTTCACGGGCGCGGACCGCATCGCGGCCAACGGCGACACCGCGAACAAGATCGGCACGTACTCACTCGCGCTCGCGGCCGCGCACCACGACCTCCCGTTCGTCGTCGTCGCGCCCACCTCCACGCTCGACCCCGACACCGCCACAGGCGCGGACATTCCGATCGAGGAGCGCGACGCGGCAGAGGTCTCCACCCGATTCCCGGCCCGGAACCCCGCGTTCGACGTAACGCCCGCAGCGCTGATCGAGGCGATCGTGACCGAGGAGGGCGTGCACCGAGCGCCGTACACGGCATCCCTGCCGGTACCGGCCCGGAGCTGGCGCGCGTGATCGACGGGCTCGATCGTCAGACCGCCGAGGCACTCGAGCGCTTCGGGTTCGACAAGGCGCTCTTCGAGAGTCTTCGACAACGGGTTGCGACCGGCGATCTCTCGCCGGAGTCGAACATCGTGAGGGGAGAGCTCGAGCCGCCCAGCGCAGACGATTTGATTCGCCTTCCCGATCCCGGACAGCCGCTGCACGAGGAAGCGCACGCCGCCGGCGCCGACGCGATCCGGAGAGGTGAGGTTGCGCAGGTCGTGCTCGCCGGCGGGATGGCCACCCGGTTCGGCGGGGTCGTCAAGGCCGCGCTCCCGGCAGTCGACGGCCGGAGCTTCCTCGAGATAAAGCTCTCCCAGACCCGGGCGCTCGAGAGGCGGCTCGACGCGGAGATCCCGGTTGCGCTCATGACGAGCTTCGCCACGGACGACGTCGTTCGCGCGCACGTGGCGGAGCTCGGCCTCGGAGAGCCTCTCGTCTTCCATCAGTTCGTCTCGTTGCGACTCGAAACCGACGGCGAGCTCTTCCGCGACGACGAGGGCAAGCCGTCGCTCTACGCCCCGGGACACGGCGACCTCTTCCCTGCGCTTCGGCGTTCGGGCGTCCTCGCGGGCCTTCGCGAGCGTGGCGTCCGAGTCGTCACCGTGTCGAATGTCGACAACCTCGGAGCGCGCGTCGCGCCCGCGGTGATCGGGATGCACCTGCTGTCGGGCCGGAGCGTGACGTGCGAGGTCGCGCGCAAAGAGGGCGACATGGGAGGCGCCCCGGTTCGCGTCGACGGCAGGCTGCAACTTCTCGAAGGGCCTCGCTTCCCGAAGGGCTTCGACCAGAAGCTCGTGCCGGTCTTCAACACCAACACCGCATTGCTCGACGTCGATGTGCTCGACCGCGACTACGACCTCACGTGGTTCTACGTGCAGAAGGACGCGGGCAATCGGACGGCGGTCCAGGTCGAGCGCGTGTACCACGAGGTCTCGGCCTTCGAGCCGGCCACGTACCTCGAGGTCCCCCGCCGGGGCCCGCGCGGGCGCTTCTTCCCGATCAAGACGCCGGACGACCTCGACCGAGCGCAGGACGATCTGCGCGAGCTGCTCGCTGCGTCGCACATCTGACACGAACTCGGCGCGAAGTCGTTGCCGTTCGCCGCGTACCGTCTGCGTGTGCGGGCGCTCGACGTGCTCTTTCCGGAGCGGTGCGCGATATGCTCGGCTCCGGGCCGCATGCTCTGTGCGGCGTGCCGGCATGCCCTCATCCGTCTCTCGCCGCCCGTGTGCGAGCGCTGCGGCTCTCCCAGCGCGTGGCCCGTGCGCCGCTGTGCCGAGTGCTCGGGGCGCAGGCTCGCGTTCGCGCGCGCGCGGTCGGCCATCGTCTACGACGCGCGAGCGCGTGCGCTCGTCCGCGAGTGGAAGGAACGGGGTCGACGCGAGCTCGCACGTGAGGCGGCGCTGCTCGTCGTGGACGTGATCGCGGAGCCGGAGGTCGAGGCGATCGTTCCCGTTCCGGGCGACCCGGAGCGTGCCTGGAAGCGCGGCGACGTCGCTCCCGATGCGCTGGCCCGCGCACTGGCGGAGCTCTGGAGCGCGTCCTCCGTGTCGCTCCTCAGACGCACGCACTCCCGTCCTCGGCAGCGAGGCCTCGCACTCGTCGAGCGGCGGCGGAACGTCCGTCGCAGCGTCGTCGCAACCGCTCCCGCTCCGCGCACGGTATGTGTCGTCGACGACGTCTACACCTCGGGCGCGACCGCGGACGCCTGCGCTTCGGCGCTGCGCCGGGCCGGCGCAAAGCGGGTGGAGGTCGTCACCTTCGCCCGAGCAGTCCGTTAGGGTGAGCGAGGTCCTTCTTCCGACGCCCGTCCGGAAAGGAGCGTTGCATGCGGCTCCAGGTCAAAGCGCACCGAGGGCACGTCTCGGACAAGGTTCGCGCGTATGCCGAGAAACGGCTCGGCAAGCTCGAACGCCGGTTGTACGCAGAGACACTCATCGAGGTCACGATGTCGCGGGAGAACAACCCGTCGATTCGAAACGACCACACGGCCGAGGCGGTGGTGCACGCGAAGGGCGGGAACCTCGTCGCCCGCGAGTCGGCCGAGACGTATGAGGCGGCGATCGACCGTCTGGTCGACAAGCTGGAGCGCCAGGTCGAGCGCTACCGAGACAAGCGCACGCACGAGCCGCGCCGGACCGCCCAGAAGAAGGCCGCCATGACGCCGCCGGTCGAGGAGCCCGTCGAGGAGCGCGCCGGCGAAGAGGGCGAAGCGGCGGCGTAGCTTGCCCCAGGGCGACACGAGCTCGCCCGGACGGGGTACGGATCGTCAGCCGGTACCCTAGGCCCGATGGCAACACAGTCGTTCGGCAAGTTCGAGCGCGTCCTTCGCATGGGCGAGGGACGCCGCCTCAAGCGCCTCCAGGAGCAGGCGTTGTACATC
>JBOHBA010000352.1:0-4110 GCA_050698095.1 Gaiellaceae bacterium | reverse complement strand
CCGTGCTGCCGGGCGAGAACGCAGATCTCGGCGTCGTAGGCGAAACCCCGTACGCGCTGGCGCTCGAAGAGAACCCGGGTCGTCTCGAGACGAAAGAGCTTGAAACCGCACTGCGTGTCCTTGTACGGAAGACCCGTGAGCACGCGAAGGGCCAGGTTGAACGCCTTCCCCATCAACTCCCGGTACGCGGGCTGGCGCACGAGTACCCGAGAGGAGCGGAGCGCGCGCGAGCCGATCGCGACATCGACACCGTCCTCGTGAGCGGCAGCGAGGGGCGCGAGGTCGTCGAGAGGAGTCGAGAGGTCGACGTCCGTCACGAGCACGAGGTCGGCGCTCGCACCGAGCATCCCCTCGCGAACGGCTGCTCCCTTCCCCTCGTTGCGAGGAACGTGGACAGGCCGTAGCCGGCCGTCGAGCCCGACGTATCCGTCCAGTAGCCCGGCCGTCCCATCCGTCGAGCCGTCGTCGACGACGATCACCTCCTCGAGCCGAAAGCAGGCGGCAGCGGCAACTCGGTCCACGTCGCGCTCGAGTGCCTCGAACAGCGCGCCCAGGCGCCGCTCCTCGTTGTAGACGGGAACGACGATCGCCAGGGTGCGCACCGACTCACCCTGGCCGCCGGTCATCGCCGCGACAATAGATGATTCCTCGTCGAGTGCCGCGCCACCCGGATCGAGGCATGTCGTCCCGAGCCGCTGTCGGCTCGGTTGCGTGTGGCTTGCTCCTGACGTCCGTCTTCGTGCTCGCTCTCACAGGCGCGGCGGACGCGGCAGGCACGGAACCGACCAGGAGAGTGGCCCTCGACTGGGACGGCGTGCGGACGTCGTCGAGCGAAGCCCGGCACGCTCGTGAGGAACTGCTCCTGACCCCGAGCGAGGTCGCCGACTACCGGTCAGCGGGCACCTGGCACGACCTCTTCGACACCTCGGGAGTCGCGAGCCAGGCGCCGGTGCTCGTCTGGATGCTCGCGCTGATCGCTATGGGGCTGATCGGCCTTCCGTACGTGTGGTTGGCGGGAGCGGCCCTCCCGGATCGCGGCTTCGCGTTCGCGCGGCCCGTTGGACTCCTGCTCGTGGCCTGGCTTGCCTGGTGGCTTGCGAGCGCCGAGATCCTGGCGTTCACGCGACAGACGCTGGCGATCGTCGCGGGGGCCGTGGCAGCGGGGGGCATCGCTATCACACTCGGCCGCCACCGGGAGATGCTCGCGTGGGTGCGCGCCAACGCCAGGGTCCTGGCTACGGAGGAGGCTGTCTTCTGGACGCTCTTCGTCGCCTTTCTCGCCGTCCGCTGGGCGAACCCCGATCTCTGGCATCCGTCGCTCGGCGGCGAGAAGCCGATGGATCTCGCGTACCTGAATGCCGTCATCAAGTCCGAGGAGTTCCCTCCCTACGATCCGTGGTTCGCGGGCGGCTACATCAACTACTACTACTTCGGATTCGTCGTCGTCGGCGCTCTCGTCGAGGCGACGGCGATCGCGCCGTCCGTCGCCTACAACCTCGCGATCCCGACGCTCGCTGCCTTCCTCGGTACGGCGGTCTTCGGAACCTGTCTCGCCCTCGTGGCGCGGACCCGGGGCGTCGTCCGGAGACGATCGCTGCTCACGGCAGGCCTGGCGGCGGTCTTCGTCGTCGTCATCGGCAACCTCGGCGAGCTGAAGGTGCTCGTCGAGCGTGCGCAGGGCGAGATCCGTCCCGACTGGTGGTTCTGGACTGCGAGCCGCGCGATCTCCCCCGGGCCGGGCGAGCCCGGGCCGATCACGGAGTTCCCCGCCTTCACGTACCTCTTCGCAGACCTCCACGCCCATGCGATGGCACTTCCTTTCGCCGCGACCGCGCTCGGGTTGGCGCTCGGGTACGTCCACGCCCGGTCCGGCGACGGACGGCTCGGCGCGGCCGTCCGCTTTCTCCTCCTCGCGGTGGTCGTCGGGTCGCTCTGGGTCATCAACACCTGGGACTTCCCCACGTACGCAGCGCTGGCAGCCGCGGCGCTCGTGCTCGGATCATGGACGGCGCGTGGGAAGCTCGACCTCCACGCGCTCGTTCGCGCAGGAGCGCTTGCGATCGCGCTTGCCGGGACGGCATACGTCGCGTACTTCCCGTTCCACGATCACTTCCGCTCGACGTTCACGGGCTTCGACATCTGGCAAGGAGGCCGGACCTCGCTCGGCGACTACCTCACGATTCACGGCTTCTTCCTCTTCCTCGTCACAAGCGCGTTGATCGCCGACCTCGCGGTCGCGAACGATCTCGGACCGGCGGCACGTGTCCTTCGACTGGTCGTCCGGACGAGGAAGCCACGCCGGCTGCTCGACCTGCATCGAACCCTCGTCCACCCGTCGACCGCCTATGTCGCGAACGCTGCCGGCGTCGTGCTCGCCGCGCTCGCCGTGCCCGTGCTCGCGGCGGTCGGAGAGCCTGTCGCAGGGCTGATCGTCGGGCTGCTCACGCTCACCGTGGTCCTCCTCCCACGCCGAGTACGCGAGAACACGCCGGCTCTCGGCCAGCGGCTCTGGCAGATGACGCTCGTTCTCGCGGCGTGCGGGCTGCTCCTCACCCTCGCCGTCGAGTACGTGGTCGTCCAGGACATCGATATCGGTCGCTCGAACACCGTCTTCAAGACCTACCTGCAGGTGTGGGTCGTGTGGAGCCTCGCCGCCGCCGTAGGAGCACACGCGACTCACGAGGCACTCCGTCGCGCGCGACGCGAGGTCCGCATCGCCTGGCGGGGCGCCGTTGCCCTGCTTTTCGCCGTGACCCTTCTCTACCCGGTTCTCGCGACCCGCGCCAGGATCGACCACCGGTTCGACACGTCGGTCGGCGCGACGCTCGACGGGAGCGCGTTCATGACCCGGGCGGTCCACTCGGACAAGGACAGGATGCTGACGCTCGCGCACGATCTCGGGGCGATCCGATGGATGCTCGAGAACGTCGAAGGGTCGCCGGTCGTGGCGGAGCTCAATACGTCGCCGACGCTCTACGGCTGGGGAAACCGCTTCGCGATGTTCACGGGCAATCCGGCGATCGTGGGCTGGGACTTCCACCAGCGGCAGCAGCGCGGAGTCGCAACGCCGGAGGCGATCGCAAACCGGATCGCGGACGTTCAGGAGGCGTACCGCACGCGAGACCCGGATCGGGCGTACAGGATCCTCCGGCGATACGGCACCGAATATCTCGTCGTGGGCGAGCTCGAGCGCGCGTACTTCCCGGCAGGCCAGCAGAAGTGGGCGGCGCGCGCAGGTGTCCTCTGGGATCTCGCGTACCGAAACGAGGGCGCGAGTGTCTACCGATTGCGGACACAGCCAGGAGCCGGTCCGTAGGAGCACAACGTCTCTCGGAACCGCGGCCACGGCACCTGTGCGACCCGTTCGTAGATTGCGACCGGCGGATGGTCGTAGACCCAGAACGCTTCCTCCGCGTCCCGGTCGACGAGCTCGATACCGAAGAGACTCGGATACGACGTGAACTCCGCCGCCCGCCGAAATCCGAGCCGCTCGTCTTCGAGAAGGCGATAGAAGCGCCACATCAGCGGAAACCGCTCGGGGAGCCTCCCGATGGTCGCGGAGGCCCGCGGCGAGCTGAGAACGTAGTAATCCGCGCCCGCGAGCCCGTCGTAGAGCTTGCGCAGCTTCGACTCGTCGTCCGGGTCGAAGACGGCGAGCTCCCGCAGGCGGTACTGCTCCGGCGGAGCACGGACGGGGAGCGCGTCATCCCAATGCTCGTTGACGATCGGCGATCCGTCGGGAACGTTCGCGTAGATCCACTCGGACGCGACGACACGGGTGTGGGGACGGCGGTAGATCTGCTGGAAGGACAGGCCGTAGAGAAGCGTCCCCGCGAGCAGCGCGGCGGCGAGGGCGAGCGCGGCGCTCCGGATGCGGCGGTAGAGGGCCACCACCGCGAACGCGGCGGAGAGACAGAGGAAGGGGACGATCGTGACGAGGTACCTGATCGAGTGTGCGAAGCGCGATCCGAAGTACGCAAAGGTGACGATGACGAACGCGAGCAGCATGAGCGGGACGAGCGGCACGCCTCCCGTCGCGTCGTCCGAGCGCCGGCGGAATCGGATCGTCACGTCGGCGAGCAGCCAGAGTGTCCCCGCGACTGCGGCGAT
>JBOHBA010000351.1:0-5199 GCA_050698095.1 Gaiellaceae bacterium | reverse complement strand
GTGCTGCTGCGCATATCGCGCATCTGGGGGGACGACGAGCTCGAGCGGCGTGCCGTCTCGGTGTTCCGTCTCGTCGAGCCGGCCCTGCGGCGTGCCCCTGGCGCCTTCGCGTGGGCGCTCTGCGGGCTCGACCTGTGGTTCGGCCCGCCGCGGGAGATTGCGGTGATCGGTCCGGTCGAGGCGCCCGTCGCACGCGCGGCGCTCGCTCCGTTCCAACCGGGCACAGTCGTCGCGGTCGGCCCCTCCGACGACGTCCCGCTCCTGGCCGGCAAGGGCCCGGTCGACGGCAATCCGGCCGTCTACGTCTGCGAGCGCTTCGTCTGTCGCATGCCCATCACGGACCCGTCCGCTCTGGCCGTCTTGACGGGCTCGTCTGGTTAGCTAACCTAGCTAATATGATCGTGGTCAACATGCACGAGGCGAAATCTCGCCTCTCCGAGCTCGTTCGCCTCGTCGAAGCGGGCGAGAAGGTTGTGCTCGCGCGCAACGGCAGTCCCGTCGCGGAGCTCGTCCGCGCGGAGCCGCTGAAGAAGCGCGAGGGAGGCTTCTGGAAGGGGCAGCTCTGGATGTCCCCGGACTTCGACGCGCCATTGCCAGAATTCGACGAGTACGTCTGAGCCGAGTGAGGCTCCTCCTCGATACCCACGTCGCCATCTGGTTCTTTGATGATCCAACTCTGGTAGCCGACGACGCGCGGGAGGCCATCGGGGATCCGACCAATCGCGCCTTCTTGTCGGCGGCGAGCGTCTGGGAGATAGCGCTCAAGCGCTCACTCGGGCGGATCACGATGCCGGACGGGCTGGACGTGGGTGCCACTCGTGCAGGCATCGAGGAGCTTCCCGTGACTTGGGCGCACGGGCGCGCGGCCGCCGAGCTTCCGCCGGTGCACCGCGATCCATTCGATCGCATGCTCGTGGCGCAGGCGATGCTCGAGAATCTCGTTCTCGTAACACGCGACCCGCTGGTCATGCAGTACGACATCGGGACGATGCACGCGTGAGCGT
Source organism: Gaiellaceae bacterium (assembly GCA_050698095.1). Taxonomy (GTDB): domain Bacteria; phylum Actinomycetota; class Thermoleophilia; order Gaiellales; family Gaiellaceae; genus GMQP-bins7. Next base: position 4,195 of record JBOHBA010000351.1, on the reverse strand, counting down.
GCGGCGTCTCGGCTGCGGGGCACTCAGGTAGCGTCCCGCGGCATGACCACGACCGAGATCACCGGCGCGGAGGATGTCGCGTGGGACCTCTCCGATCTGTACGAGGGCGGCGATGACCCACGCATCGAGCAGCACGTACGCGAGGTGGAGGAGGCCGCGGCGGGGTTCCGCGAGAGGTACTACGGCCGGATCTCCGAGCTGAGCGCGGTCGAGCTCGCCGAGGCAATCGATGAGCGCGAGCGAATCGAGTCGATCTTCACGCGCGCGATCTACTACGCGCACCTCTGGTTCTCGACGGACCAGGCCGACTCGCGGCGCGGGGCGCTGCTGGCCCGGCTGACCGAGAAGGGCGCAGTCGTCGACACGCAGCTCCTCTTCTTTGGGCTCGAGCTCGCCGATCTCGAGGACGCCGCGGCCGACGCGCTGCTCGCAGACCCGCTACTTGCGCGCTGGAGCCACTGGCTCCGCACGGTCCGGAAGTTCCGGCCGTACATCCTCACGGAGCCGGAGGAGAAGATCATGACCGAGAAGTCGGTCTCCGGGGTGAGTGCGTGGGACAGGCTGTACGACGAGCTCCTCGGTGCGCTGCGCGTCGATCTCGACGGTTCCGACATCAGCTTCGAGGAGGCGATGGCCAAGCTCTACTCCGGCGACCGGGACGAGCGGCGCCGGGCATCCGAGGCGGTCACCGTCGCTCTCGAGCCGGGGTTGCGGACGCGGACGTTCATCTTCAACACGATCGTTCTCGACAAGTCGATCGACGATCGCCTGCGCGGCTACGAGAGCTGGCTCTCCGCCCGGAACCTCCGCAACGACACGACGGACGAGGCCGTTCAGGCGCTCATCGATGCAACGGTCTCACGCTACGACGTCGTTCAGCGCTACTACCGGCTGAAGGCCCGGCTGATCGGGCTCGACCGGCTGGCGTTCTACGACCGGATGGCCCCGATCGGCGAGGATACGACGAAGTCCTCCTGGGGCGAGGCGCGGCAAATCGTCCTCGACGCCTATGCGGACTTCTCGAGCGAGGTCGGGGACATCGTCCAGCGCTTCTTCCGCGAGGACTGGATCGACGCGCCCGTGCGCGAGAACAAGCGACCGGGCGCCTTCTGCGCGACGAACGTCCCGGGTGTGCATCCGTACGTCTTCATGAACTTCACGGGCGAGCGGCGCTCGATTCTCACCCTCGCGCACGAGCTCGGGCACGGTCTGCACGGGTATCTCGCACAGCCGCTCGGCCTCTTCAACGCGGACACTCCGCTGACGACGGCCGAGACCGCCTCCGTGTTCGGCGAAGCGCTCACGTTCAAGCGGTTGCTCGCCATCGAAGACGACCCGACTCGCCGCCTCAACCTGCTCGCAGGACGCATGGAGGACTCGATCGCGACGGTGTTCCGGCAGATTGCGATGAACCGCTTCGAGGACGTCGTCCACACTGCGCGCCGCGAAGAAGGGGAGCTCTCGATGGAGAAGCTCCAGGAGCTGTGGCTCGGGACGCAGACGCAGATGTTCGACGACTCCGTCGACATCGACGGCTACGGCACGTGGTGGAGCTACATCCCGCACTTCATGGGCTCCCCCGGCTACGTCTACGCCTACGCGTACGGCTTCCTCTTCGCGCTCTCGATCTTCCGGAAGTACGAGCTCGAGGGCGACGCGATGGTCGAGCCGTACCTGAACGTCCTCCGTGCCGGCGGATCGAAGCGGCCCGAGGAGCTCGCGGAGATCGTGGGGCTCGACCTCGCGGACCCGGGCATCTGGGCAAGCGGGATTGACGCGCTCGCCGCCGAGCTCGACGAGGCCGAGGCGCTCGCAGCGGACATCGGATTGGGTTGAGGGGTCGGGTGGGCTCGCCGGAGTTGCTGGCGTCGGACTCGTCCCGGCGCTACTCTCGCGCCTGACAGGCAGGCTCGGAGAGGGATACAAGGAGGAACTCGTGCGAAAGATCATCGCGTGCGCGGTCGTCTTGGTAGCGGCGCTCGCGCTCACGGTGCCGGGGGCGCTTGGTGGCGCCGCCCAGACACCAGGAGTCACAGCCAAGACGATCACGATCGGCGGGACCTTCCCGCTCACCGGGCCGGTGGCGTCCTACGCCCCGATCGCGCTCGGTATGAAGGCGTACTTCAGCTACATCAACGCCCGCCGCGGACCTGACGGCAAGCGGGGCGTGATGGGGCGCCAGATTATCTGGAAGATCTACGACGACGGCTACAACCCGGCGAACACGGTTCAGCTGACCCGCCGCTTGGTAGAGCAGGACAAGGTGTTTGCCACGGTCGGCCAGCTGGGGACCGAGCACAACCTTGCCGTGCGCGCTTATCTCAATCAGCAGAAGGTGCCGCAGACGCTCGTCTCCACCGGCGCCTCCTACTGGGGCACGCAGTACAAGGAGTTCCCCTGGACGATCGGCTGGCAGCCCGATTACATCGCCGAGGGCCGGATCTACGGCGTCCATATCAAGGCGAACTTCAACGGCAAGAAGATCGCCGTGCTGTACCAGAACGACGACTACGGCAAGGACTACCTGTACGGCCTCCGTGCCGCGCTCGGCAAGTCCTACTCCGATGCGAACATCGTCGCCCAGGAAGCGTACGAGACCACCGCGACGAGCGTGGCATCGCAGATCGTGAAGATCAAGGCCTCGGGAGCCACCGTACTCGTGCTCCTGTCGACGCCGCCCTCGACAATTCGGGCGTATGCGACGGCGAAGGCCCTCGGCTACAACCCGGAGCAGATCTACCTCAACTCCGTGTCCGCGACGGCAGCGTTCCTGAACGTCGCGGTTGGCGCGGCCGGCGCGGCGTTCGTCAACGGCTCGATCTCGGTCGCGTATCTCAAGGACCCGGCCAGCCCGAACTGGAGCAACGACGCGGCCATGAAGCAGTACCGGACGATCATGGCGAAGTACGCGCCGAGCGCGAACGCCAACGACCCGCTGTATCTCTACGGCGTGGCAAAGGCGGAGACGTTCGTGCAGGCGTTGTACAAGGCAGGAAAGAGCCCGACGCGCGCGGCTCTCATGGCGGCGCTCCTCAGCCTGAACGCGACGAACAAGTTCGCGCTCCCGGGCGTCGTTCAGAAGACGAGCAAGACCGACCACTGGGTCATCAGCCAGATGCAACTCGAGCGCTACACGCACCCTGACTGGGTGCGGTTCGGCCAGCTCATCGACGGCCGCCCCGGGCGACCGTAACCCTGGCGGGACTCGTAGAGGCCGGGCTCGCCCGGCCTCTACGTCTTCTTGGCGCGGTACTGCTCCCAGTAGCGCTCCATCGTCGTCTGCCGGTGCGACGTGTGGAGCAGGTCGTACGCCGTGACGTTGACGGCGCGCACGATCCACTCGCCGCCCTGGCCCAGGTCGAGCACGTTCACGCAGGCGGGGCCCTGCTCGAAGTGGCCGAGAAACATGCGCTCGCCCGTAAGCGCGTACGAGAGGATCGCGCGGTTCACGCCGCCGTGGAGGACGGCGAGCGCGGTGTGCCAGCCGTCGTCCGCGACCAGGCGCTCGAGCGCGGGGACGACGCGGTCGAAGAGCTCGCCGATCGATTCTCCCCGGAGGAATCGTGTCTCGTTCGGGATGACGCCTCTGAAGGCGTGGACGAACTCGCGTTCGAGCGCGTCCGCCGGGATCTCCGAGAGCCGGCCGCCCTGGATCTCGCGGAGCTCGGACCAGGACTCGAGCTTGTGGCTCTGAGCCACTATCTGAGCGGTCTCGAGTGTCCGGGGGAGTCCACTCGTCACGACGCGATCGAGCTGCACGTCGGCGAGAGCCTCGGCCGCGGCGCTCGCCTGTGCGACGCCTTCCTGGTTCAGTGACACGTTCGCCGGGTTCAAGGGCGTTCCGTCCTCGCCGAAATACGAGACCTCCGCGTGGCGCATGAGATACAGCCGGCGTCGACTCACGCGTGGTTCGTGTACGCGAGGATCCGCCAGGTCTCGCCGTCGCGAAGCAGGTGGTACGACGTGTTGAAGTCCCGAACCATCGAGCCGTCCGCGGCTACCGCATGCCAATGGACGGTGACGACCGCGCCCGTCGGTCCGAGCGACAGCTCCTGGAGAGAGGCGATGTCGGCCCGTACCGCGCCGGACTTTGCGTACGCCTGCATGAGCTCCGCGAGATGCTCGCGTACGGCTGCCGGATCCGGCAGATGGATCGCACGGCCATCGCGCACAGCGAGAAAAGGCGCCTCGTACA
>JBOHBA010000350.1:0-5916 GCA_050698095.1 Gaiellaceae bacterium | reverse complement strand
GCCGTGCAGAGGAGCAGAGAACAGATGCGTTCGGCGTGGCCCTCGCGAAGGCGCTTGCGAAGCCGCCGGTCGCGGCCGAACTCTGCCTCCCGCTCGTTCGACCGGGAGGGGTCGCGGTCCTCTGGGTCGGCGAAAGCGCAGACCTCGATCGAGTCGCGCTGGTCGCAGGGCAGCTCGCCGGGAGGCTCGAGTACGCCGGTGACGGGCTCGTCGTGCTCCGAAAGGTTGCCCCTACGCCTCTGGGATTCCCGCGGCGGCCCGGGATGCCCAAGAAGCGACCTCTTGCCTGAGCATCAGCCGCCGCTGTCGACCCAGAACGCACGGCACGCGAGCGAAGGCGTCCGGCTCGATCACTAGCCTGCGAGCGTGCCCGGTCTAGCGCTGTCGCAGAGCGCCCGCGCTGTCGGATCGGCGGTCCAGCGGAGTACGAGGGTCTACGCAGTCGCGAACCAGAAGGGCGGTGTTGGCAAGACGACGACCGCGGTCAACGTCAGCGCCTGCCTCGCCGAGGCCGGCGAGCGCGTGCTCCTCATCGATCTCGATCCACAGGCGAACGCGACCTCTGGGCTCGGCCTGCGCGCGAACGGCGCCTCGACCCACGATCTTCTCGACGGCGTGCCCCTCGGCTCGCTGGCGAAGCCGTCGGGCGTCGAGAACCTGGATGTCGTCATGGCCAAGACGGATCTCGCCGCCGCGGCCGTCGAGCTCTCCACCCGGCCCGGTGGGGAGCGGTACCTCGCCGAGGCTCTCTCCGACAAGCTCGACCCGTACTCGTACGTCCTGCTGGACTGCCCGCCCTCGTTCGGACCGCTGACCGTCAACGCCCTCGCCGCCGCGAGCCGTGCGATTGTCCCGGTGCAGGCCGAGTACTACGCGCTCGAGGGGCTCTCGCAGCTGCTCGCGACGATCAATCTCGTGAAGGCAAGCCTGAACCCCGACCTTGCCGTAGCGGGGATCCTCCTCACCATGGCCGACGGTCGCACGCGCCTGACCGCCGAGGTCGAGTCGGAGCTCCGCAGCCATTTCGGCTCGCTCGTCTTCACGACGACGATCCCCCGCTCGATTCGCCTCGCGGAGGCGCCGAGCCACGGGGTTCCGGCCATTGCCTACGACCGGCGCTCGGCCGGGGCGGAGGCCTACTGGAAGGTGGCGATGGAGCTTGTCGAGCGTTCCTAGCGCGCGACGGGGCCTCGGACGGGGCCTCGAGGTTCTGCTGGGTGAGGCGGGTCAGCCGGAGCTGCTGCATCTCCCGGTCGAGTCGATCCACCCCAACCCGCGCCAGCCCCGACGCCGCTTCGAGCCGGAGGCAGCGGCTGGACTCGCGAGCTCGATCCGTCTGCAGGGAGTGCTCCAGCCGGTCGTGGTTCGCCGCAGGCCCGAAGGCGGCTTCGAGCTCATCGCGGGTGAGCGCCGCTGGCGTGCGGCGAGCGCTGCCGGGATCCCCACGCTTCCGGCTGTCGTTCGCGAGGCCGGTGACAGGGACTCCCTTCTCCTGGGTCTCGTCGAGAACGTCGCCCGCGAGCAGCTCTCCCCCGTCGAGGAGGCGCGCGCGTACGCGTCGCTCGTGGACGAGTTCGAGCTCTCGCTCGGCGACGTCGCCGAGCGGGTCGGACGCTCGAAGCCCTCGGTCTCGAACCGCCTGCGGCTCCTCGAGCTGCCCGAGGAGGTGCTGTGGATGCTCGCCCGCGGCGATCTGACCGAGGGGCACGCCCGGGCGGTCCTGTCGCTCCCCGACGACGATGCGCGGCGGCGCCTTGCGCGGAGAATCCTGAAGGAGGGCCTCACGGTTCGTGCGGCCGAGCGCGCGGCTCGCGAAGGGGGCGCCAGGAGACGTCCGCGGAAGGCTGTCGCGGTCGATCCCCAACTCGTCGACCGGGCGCGATCCGCGGCCGAGCAGCTCACCGGCATGCACGCGCGCGTCTCCGCCGGCACGCTCCAGATCCGGTTCGAGGACGAGAAGGGCCTCGCGGAGCTCGTCGAGGTGCTCGAGGCGATCACGCTGCCAACTGCTGCGTGAGCAACCCGGTCCGGTGCGAAGACAAGTTCGCTGCGCGAATGGGCGATCCTGGACTCGAACCAGGGGCCTCCGCCTTATCAGAGCGGCGCTCTAACCGACTGAGCTAATCGCCCGGGGGCCGCAACTGTAGCGGAGCCTCCTGTCTAAGATGAGTCGCGGGCGGACATGCGAGAGATGACCTTGTACGGGGTGAGCTTCGAGCCGATCGGCAAGCAGCCGATCGTGCTCTTGAAGACCGCCGACGACGACAGGTTCGTACCGATCTGGATCGGCCATCCGGAGGCCGCCGCGATCCTGATGAAACTCCAGGGCGCCGACCCGCCGCGTCCGATGACGCACGATCTCTTCGCCGACGTCATCGCCGAGCTGCAGGGCGAGGTGGTGCGAGTGACGGTCACCGAGCTCCGCGACAACACCTACTACGCGCGCATCACGATCGTCCAGGACGGCCGGGAGGTGGAGATCGACTCGCGTCCCTCCGACGCGATCGCCCTTGCGGTCCGATGCGAGGCGCAGATCTTTGCCTCGGACGAGGTGGTCGAGGAGTCCGGCATCGAGCTTCAGGGAGACGACGAGGATCAGCCGGCGCTACTCACCGCATCGAGCCTCGCCGACCTCGACCCGGCCGAGTTTCGCCGCTTCCTCGAAGACGTCACTCCGGAGGAGTTCGCGTCCAGCCTTCAAGAGACGCTCGAGGAGGAGGACGGAGAGGAGGAAGACGAGGGAGACGATGAGCTCTCGTAGGTCGTCAGACGACGCCGCTGACGGAGACGATCAACGCGATGCCGTTGAACATCATGTGGAACAGCATCGGGGGGTAGATGCTCCGAGTGTGAATACGGAGCCAGCCGGCGATGAGTCCGAAGATCACGAGAACGGGTAGTGCGATCAGGAGGCCGTGCGCCGCGCCAAAGAGGAAACCGGCCGACAGGATCGCGAGCACGGTTCCGTACGGGACGAGGAGCGACAGCCCCAGGCCGCGATACGTCAGCTCTTCGACGACCGGAGCGACGAACGTGACGACGAGAAAGAACGCGACGAACGCACCGGCGCGGCTCGAGTCCCAGCCGTCCGGAATCAGACCTTGTTCCTCGGTCGGGTTCCAGTCGCCGAACACCGAGAGCACCTGCTCGTACACGACCGCCGCGGCGTAGATGGCGAGGAGTGCAAGGACGGCGAGCCCGAGAGATCGAGGCCATGAGCGAGGTCGGTGTAACGCGAACAGCGTGCGCCGCGAGCGACCTCGTGCGATGAGCAGGAGGATCCCGAGCATGATGGCGTACTGGACGATCGCCGCGATCGACGACGAGTAGCGGTACGCGAGATCGTCGGGCGTCTCCGTGCCGCTGAGCCGCCCGAGGTAGCTGATGAGCGCGAGCAAGCCTACGAACACGAGCCATGCGATCAGCCGTCCGCGCCCCTGAGTCTCGCCTGTGATCTCGGTCACCCCCGGATTCCAGCAGGACCGGGCGTCGCAAACGTGAGGAATGCGCGAGGCCGCGCCGAAACCGAGACACACCGTGGATAGCATTCCGCCATGAGCCCGCCGCGTAGCAAGCGTGCTCCGCTCGATCCGGACACGCTTCGCCCGCGGGGCCGCCATCAGCGAGCGGTCCGGCGGCGGCGGAGGCGGCGCGGTGCGATCGTGGCCGTTACGGCGATCCTGGCGCTCGGGCTCGCAGCCGGGATCGGGGGGACCGCTGGGGTGCTGGCCTACGGCAAGTCGTGTGACTTGGACTCTCTCCAGTCGGTCCGAATCGGCCAGAACACGTTCCTGTACGCGGCCGACGGCTCTCTGCTCGGCTCGATTCCCGCGGAGAGGAATCGCCAGCCCGTCACCGCGGCGGGGATGTCGCTGTCGCTCCGCAAGGCCACGATCGCCGTCGAGGACAGGCGCTTCTTCGACCACAGCGGCGTGGACTTCGAGGGAATCGCACGTGCGGCGGTCGCGGACGTTCGCGCCGGGGAGATCGTCGAAGGCGGCTCGACGATCACGCAGCAGCTCGTACGCAACCTGTACATCTCACGCGAGCGAACGGTGCAGCGAAAGGTCAAGGAGGCGTGCCTCGCGGCCAAGCTCGACGGAGCGCGGACGAAGCAGTGGATCCTGACGACGTACCTCAACCAGGTCTACTACGGGAACCAGGCGTACGGGATCGAAGCGGCGGCCCAGACGTACTTCTCGAAACCAGCGAGGAAGCTGACTCTCGGGGAATCGGCCCTGCTCGCGGGCCTCACTCAAGCACCTTCGTCGTACAACCCCTTCACGACGCCTGCCCGCGCCCAGGCGCGGCGCGCAGAGGTCCTGCGGGCAATGCTCGAGACTCTGGTGATCACGAGGCGGGAGTACCGTCTCGCGCTCGCAGCAAAGCTGAGGCTCCGCCGAGGGGGTCTCTACAGCCGGATCCGCGAGCCGTACTTCTTCGGGTACGTGCGGGACAGACTCATCGAGGCGTACGGCGCCGAGCAGGTCCGCTCTGGTGGCCTGAAGGTCTATACGACGATCGTTCCCCGTTACCAACGGCTGGCCGAGCAGGCCATCCGCGACACGATGAACCAGCCGACCGATCCGGCCGCCGCCCTCATCTCGATCAGCCCTCGCACCGGTGCCATTCGCGCGATGGCCGCGGTCGTCCCCAACCGGCCGAAGAACCAGTTCAACCTTCTCTCTCAGGCTCGCCGCCAGACGGGCTCGACCTTCAAGACCTTCGTCCTCACGGCTGCCGTGGAGATGGGCATCAATCCGGACTCGACGTACTACGTCTCCGCGCCGTTCACGTACAAGGTGCATCCGGCGGGCAACTGCGACGACGGGAGCTGGTGGTGCGTCCACACCTATGCCAACGACTACTACGGCTGGAGCTCGATTCGGAGCGCCACGATCCGTTCCGACAACGCGGTCTACGCGCAGCTCACGCTCGATGTCACGGCGGAGAGGGTTGCGGAGACTGCCCGGCGCATGGGCGTCAAGGCGCCGCTCGATGCGAACGGTGCGTACGTTCCGTCGCTCGGGCTCGGCTCGATCGCCGTGTCGCCGCTCGACATCGCGTCCGGGTACGCGACGCTTGCAGCCGGCGGCGTATACGCGGAGCCGATGGCGATCAGGCGAGTGATCCTCGCCAATGGCAAAGAGGACACCACGGCGGGCTGGGGCGTTCCGAGGCGAAGGCGTGCGATCTCGGAAGGAACCGCTGCAGTCGTCACTCGCATCCTCGAGCAGAACGTCCAGTATGGCACCGGCACGCGAGCGGCATTCGGGCGCCCGGCGGCGGGCAAGACCGGGACGAACGAGGAGCACGCCGACGCGTGGTTCGCGGGCTACACGCCGGATCTCGCGACGACGGTCTGGCTCGGCTACACGAAGGGCGAGATTCCCATGGACAACGTCCACGGGATCTCCGTGAGCGGCGGCAGCTTCCCGGCCGAGATCTGGCGGCTGTTCATGGAGCCGGCCCTCGAGGGGACCGAACCGACGCCTTTCGCCGAGCCGGCCGTATGGCCGCAGTGGAAACCGTTCACGCGAGGCCGGTACGCGCTGACGTACGACCCGAACGCAACGCAGTCGGAGAGCACGGATACCGGGACGACCGAAAGAACCGAACCCGCGGGGCGCCCGCCGCAACCCGGCGCTCCGGTTCGCCGGTAGCTCAATCTCGCGGTATGTCGGAGCTGCTGACAATCGAGGACGCTCTTTCGCGCATCCTCGAACGCGCGCGACTGCTTCCGACGGAGATCGTGGCGGTTGCCGACGCTGCCGGTCGCGTTCTGCGTGAGCCGGCACTCGCGCGCGTCGATCTCCCTCCGTTCGCGAGCTCGGCGATGGACGGATTTGCCCTCAGGGCTTCGGAGACTCCGGGGACGCTTCCCGTCGCGTATCGGATCGCGGCCGGCGATCCCAC
>JBOHBA010000349.1:0-3526 GCA_050698095.1 Gaiellaceae bacterium | reverse complement strand
GTGACGTCCTGCTCGAACACGACCGACTTCCAGGCGCGGCGGCTGGCGATCCGCTTCCGCCGCGCGGCGGGCTCGCCCGAGCCCGTGCACACGCTGAACGGGACGATGGTGACCGACCGCGCGCTGCTCGCGATCCTCGAGAACTTCCAGGGCAGTGTGCCGGACGTGCTGGCGCAGTACGGCGCTCCGGCCGAAGTCCGGCGCTGAGTGGTCACAATGCGTGCCGGCGGGGTGCCGGAGCGGTCGAACGGGTCGGCCTTGAAAGCCGATGGGTGTGCAAGCGCCCCGTGGGTTCGAATCCCACCCCCGCCGTGTGGTCGGGGGAACCTCCCGGTTCCCCCGAACCCCCTCCACTGGTCCGCTTCGCGGACAAGGCGCTTCGCGCCTGGTTCGAATCCCACCCCCGCCGCTCGACTCGCGCGCGGACCTAGCCATTCGGTCAATTGCCAGTGCAACCCCGCTCGTCTACATTTTGGGTCCTGATAGTCGAAGGGGGACTCCTGGGTGGAGCGGTTCGGCGTCGAGGATGTGGGTGAGGTGCCAGAAGTGGAGGTGTCGGCCGACGGTCGGCTCCCGGAGACGGCCCCTGCCAGCTATCACGCACCGCAGCGGGAGGCGCACGAGCAGGTCGGCTCGAGCGAGCACGAGGAGCCGCTCACGCAGCTGCGCCGGCTGGAGGCGGAGCTCGAGCGCTACCGCGAGCACGCCCAGCGGACCAGCAAGCTGTTCCTCTCCGTCACGAAGTACGTCGAGTGGGTTCGCGAGAACGCGCGCGCCGATGCAGAGCTGGCGCTGCGCAAGGCGAGCGCCCGCGTCGAGAAGCTCGACCGGGCGACGCGAGAGCTGGAAGAGACCGAGCTGGAGCTCGCCCGTGCCCGAGACGACCTCGCTCGGCTCCAGGCCGTGACCGAGGAGGCGCGCGCACGCCTCTCGGCGTTCCTGGCAGCCGGGCTACAAGCCCTCGACACCAGCGCCGGCGCCGCGCGAGACGTCGGCGAACGCACGTCCGATGGCATCGAAGACAGGCTGCACGCAGGACTGGCGGCGGATTCCATGTCGGATCATTTACATGCAACGCCGGTCGACGGGCCACGACAGTAGCGGCATTTTCCGAACCCGAACATGACCTCGACTCCCCAGCTCGTCGGCATCGCCGCACTCGTCCTCGTGCTGGCCGTGATAGGAGTGATGCCGATGGTCTTGCGACCCCTCGGGCGAATTCGAGTCAGGTTCAAGAGCGATGGCGCCCGTGAGCCCGAATTCCGGACGCCGCCGAAGGCGACCGTCGTTCACGCGGAGGCGCCTCCGAACGTGCCAGCCGGCCAAGCGTCGTCGATCGCCGCGGAACCGCTGGTCGAAAGCCCGCAGGAGAGTATGCCGCCACTACCCGAGACGATCGACACTCCGCTTAGGGCGGACACGCCGCCCGCACCGGCCGAGCTTCCGTCCGCGGGGCCATCCCGCGAGGACGTAGCCGGGATGTTGCGTCTCGCCGAGGCCGAGCAGATCAGAGCGCAGGAGATGCTCTCGGCAGCCGAGCGCGCCACTGCGGATGCGGAGCTTCAAGCGCGGGAGCTGCTGAGAGACGCCGAGCTCGAGGCGAAGGGGATCGTCGTCGTCGCCGGCCAGGAGCGCGCGCGAATTATGGCCGAGCTGGAGCAAGAGCAGGCCGCGTCAGAGGAGAGACGAACGAGAGTCGACGCGCTCTCGACCGTGCACGACGCGGAGCGAAAAGCCGAGGAGCTGCTCGCGGAGGCGGACCGCCGGCGCGTGAGCATCGTGCGAGAGGCCGAGGTAGCGGCGGAGCAAGCGGCTGCCGCGATCGCACAGGACGCGCAGCGACGCGCTCAGGAGCGTCTCGAAGCGGCGGAGCTCGAGGCGAAGGAGATCGTCGTCACCACCGGCAAGGAGCGCGCGACGCTGCTGAACGCCCTCGCGGAGGAGCGTGCGCGGCTCGAGGAGACGCGCACCAAGCTCGACGCGCTCACTGCGATCGAAGAGGCCGCGCGGCAGGCGGAGGAGCTGCTCGCTGCCGCCGAGAGACGGCGCGACGAGCTTCTCCAGGAAAGCCGGACCGAAGCGGAGCGCAAGAAGGCCGAGGCCGCCCAGGGCGCGGAGGGCACCATGCGCGACGCGCGCGAGCTGCTCGAGCGGGCCGAGCTGGAAGCGAGGAAGATCGTCGAAGCGGCTGCCGCCAAGGGCGCACAACTCGCTCGAGAGCTCGAGCAGGAACGAGCCCTCTTCGAGGAGAGGCGGAGGATGCTGACCGGTTTCCTCGCTCAGACCCTCGAGGAGGTCGAGCGCGCACCGGGAGTCGGCGACCCAGATGCCTCCGATCTCGTGCGCGGAGCAGACAGGCCGGTAGCCGCAGATCGGTGATGCGTTCAGGACATCGCGCGCGGGTACGCGTAATGTCTAAAACCGCAGCCCTTCGCCCCGTACGATCACGAGAACGGTCCGCCTGAGGATTCCCAGGTCGAGCGAGACCAGCCTGAGCGCACCGCGCGTTCGGCACTCTTCCACGTAGGCGAGATCGAGCTCGGTGTACCCCGCGGGCTCGGTCACGCCCTTCTGCACCTGCGCCGGCCCAGTCCAGCCGGCAACGATCTCGTTCCGATAGTCGAAGCCCGTCGCGACCTGCGTGGCCACCATCGAGGGCGGCCAGGGGCGCGGGCCGACCAGGCTCATGTCGCCGCGCAACACGTTGAGAAGCTGAGGGAGCTCGTCGAGGTACCACGGTTTCAGGATTCGACGCCCGGCCCAGGTGAGGTTCGCCGGATCGGCCTCGAGCAGCCGAGCGTGAGCTTCGGGGCCGGCCGACCGGACCAGAGCGTCGAGACGCAGTGTTCGGAACTTGAGGAGATCGAACGCGCGACCGCGCGAGATGCGACGCTCTCGGTACAGCAGGGGCCCGCGATCACGGCGCCGCAGGAGCATGTCGAGACCCATCGCGCCGATGACGCACGCGAAGACCGGCGACAACCCGAGCACGAGCGCGAGCGCGATGCCCTTGTCGAGCACGCGCTTCGACAGCGGATAGAGCGCTGGGCGCGCGGTCGACACAGGCTCGATTCTCGCGTCTCCGCGGGGTTAGATGGTTGACGCCACGATCTCGCGCGTCCGGATGCGCGATCTGGCGCGTCGGGGACGCTTCCGCCCGGGCTGCGCCGCGGAGACGGCGATCTCATGGCATCAACCATCTAGGGTGATGCTGCCGACGCCGATGCCACGAACGAAGAGCCCTCAATTCGACGTCCGCGGCGACAGCGCTGAGGGCTGCGCACGCTGATCGACGCGGTCATCTTCGATCTCGACGGCGTGCTCGTCGACTCCGAGCACGTCTGGGACGAGGTGCGCGAGCGGCTTGCGCGCGAGCGTGGAGGACTCTGGCACGAGCGCGCGCAGGCGGACATGATGGGCATGAGCTCGACCGAGTGGTCGCGCTACATGCACGACGTGATCGGGCTTTCGGAGCCACCGGAGGAGATCAACGCCGAAGTCGTACGGCGCATGGAAGCACGGTACT
>JBOHBA010000348.1:0-3279 GCA_050698095.1 Gaiellaceae bacterium | reverse complement strand
GTAGAAGGCGGCGCGGAACGCGATCCGCTCGCGCTCGCGGTCGACGACGAGCCGCGTCGCCACGCTCTGGACCCGGCCGGCCGACAGCCTCGGCATGACCTTCTTCCACAGCACGGGACTGACTTCGTAGCCGTAGAGCCGGTCGAGGATGCGACGGGTCTCCTGCGCGTCGACTAGGCGCTTGTCGATCGCCCTGGTCTCCTCGAGCGCTCGAGCGATCGCGTCTTTCGTGATCTCGTGGAAGACCATTCGCCGGACGGGGACCTTGGGCTTGAGCACTTCCGCGAGATGCCACGCGATCGCTTCGCCCTCGCGGTCTTCGTCCGTGGCGAGCAGGAGCTCGTCCGATTTGGAGAGGAGCTTCCGCAGCTCCGCGACGATCTTCTTCTTGCCGGGGTCGACGACGTAGTACGGCTCGAATCCCTCGGAGACGTCCACGCCGAGGGCGCCGAATCGCTTTCGCTGGGCCTCTGGGACGTCGGACGCGCGATCCGGCAGATCGCGAATGTGGCCGACGCTGGACTCGACGGCGTACTCGGCGCCGAGGAAGCCCGCGATTGTCCTGGCCTTGGCAGGAGACTCGACGATGACGAGGCGCTTGGGCATCGGCGGAACACCTTAGCGCCCGGTTCGGGCTGAACGGTTGTGTCGAGACAGGCGTCAACCTGAACCGAGCGGTCGAGCCGGTTTGGAACGTCGCAATCCCGCGATACTCCCGAGCGTGGCTGGAACGCATCGCCCGAGCTGGCTCTACTACGCCCTTGCGGCCCTCAGCTGGCCGGTCCTGAAGACCGTGTTCCGCCATGGGACCACGGGCGTTGCGAACGTCCCGCGCGACGGCGGGTACGTCATCGCTGCGAACCACTGGTCGAACTTCGATCCTTGGCCGCTCGCTCTCGACTTCTTCCCGCGCCGCTTCTTTCGCTTCATGGCGAAGGCCGAGCTCTTCTGGTTCCCGCTCGGCGCGATCATCACGGCTGCAGGTGGGTTCAAGGTGCGCCGCGGCGAGCGGGACGAGGAGGCGATCGAGACGGCCATCGCGCTGGCGCGCAACGGGCATGTCGTGGTGATGTTCCCCGAAGGCACGAGGAGGCGAAAGGGTCTCCGCAAGAGGCACGAGGCGCGGTGGCACACCGGCGCGGCTCGCATCGCGCTCGACGCGGGCGTCCCGCTCGTTCCGGCGGGGATCGCGGGCACGAATCGTCTCGCTCGCCTCGGGCCCCTGCGTGTGGCCTACGGCCGCCCGATCGAGCTCGGCGACCTCGCGAGCCTCCCCCCCGCTGATGCCGCTCAGGCGGCGACCGATCGCCTGCAAGCGGCGATCACAGAGCTCGAACGCTCGCTGGCGTGAGGCCCCTGCTCGTCGTCGACGGCGACTCGTTCGCCCACCGCGCGTACCACGCGTTGCCCAAGACGATGCGTCGAAGCGACGGCGGGCCCGGCAACGCCGTCGTCGGGTTCACGAACATGCTCCTCCGCCTGTGGCAGGACGAGCGCCCGCGAACGATTCTCGTCGGCTGGGACACGCTCGATGTCCCGACGTACCGGCATACGGCGCTCGAGGCGTACCAGAGCGGCCGCGTGTTCGAGGCGGAGTTGCTCGAGCAGCTCGATCTTCTGCCAGCGGTGGTCGCCGCCGCGGGCTTCGCATGTGCAAAGGCGCCGGGGTACGAAGCCGACGACTTCCTCGCCTCCGCGGCCCACCGCGAGGAGGAGGCAGGAGGAGACGCCCTGGTCGCGACCTCGGATCGCGACGCGTTCCAGCTCGCGAGCACGCATACGACTATCCTGCAGCCGGTTCGTGGAGCTGCGCCGGCACGTATCGGTCCCGCGGACGTACGTAAGCGCTACGGGGTCGATCCGGCGCAGGTGCCCGACTTCATCGCTCTTCGTGGCGATCCCTCGGATCGGATCCCCGGCGCACGCGGAATCGGCGAGAAGCGCGCGGCGGAGCTCCTGAACCAGTACGAGTCGCTCGAGGCGTTGCTTGCCGACGGTCGGTTCGCCGCCGAGGCCGAGGCGCTTCGCCTGTATCGGCGGATCGCCACGATGGATCGAGATGCTCCCGTACCGCCCCTTCCGGATCTCGCGCCCGACTGGGCCGCCGCAGCGAGGCATGCCCAGAAGCTCGGGTTGCCAGGCGTCGCTCGGAGGTTCGAGGAGGCGAGCGCGTGGAGGTGATCAGCCACCCTGCGCTCGCTCGCCTGCACTCGCCCGGTCACCATGTCCATCCCGAGAACCCACACCGACTGGAGAGGCTCCTCGACCGCTTCCCCGGTTTCGTCCATGGACCGTCGGCGGAGCGCGCGCAGATCGAGCGGATCCACGAGGGCGCGTACGTCGATGCCATCGAGGCGATTCCAGGGGAGGCTTGGCTCGACGAGGACACGTTCGCGGACGCGACGACGTGGGAGGCGGCCTGTCTCGCCGCGGGATGCGCGATTCGAGCCGTCGAGGTCGGTGGGTTCGCGCTTGTGCGTCCACCCGGCCACCATGCGCTGCGCGCGTCCGCGATGGGGTTCTGCATCTTCAACAACGTCGCGATCGCCGCGCGTCACGCCCAGGAGGAGCTCGGGCTCGCGCGTGTCGCGGTCGTGGACTTCGACGTCCACCACGGGAACGGCACCGAGGCGGCCTTCCGTGAAGACCCCTCCGTCCTCGTGGTGTCGATGCACCAATGGCCGTTCTGGCCCGGAACCGGTGGCCCGGGGACGAGCGACGAGCACACGCTGAACGTTCCACTGGCCGCGGGCTCGGGCGACGCGGAGTACATGCGGGCCTTCGACGGCCTCGTGGCGCCGGCCGTCCGGGCATTCGAGGCCGACCTGTTGCTCGTCTCCGCAGGCTTCGATGCGCATCGAGACGACCCGCTGGCGCAGATGCAGTTGACCGACGACGGGTTCCGTGAGCTCGGCAAGCGCTGCGCCGCTCTCTCGCCGCGCGTCGCGGCAGTGCTCGAGGGCGGCTACAACCTCGAGACGCTCCCGACCCTCGTCGAAGCGGCACTCGAGGGACTCTCGAGCTAGACGCGCGCGGTTTCGAGGCGCTCAAGCGCCTCGCGCCTCGAGGAGACCCCGAGCTTCTTCAAGAGGCTCTTCACGTGGGAGCGGACGGTGTGCTCCGAGATGTAGAGCCGCTGCGCGATCTCGTCCGTGCCGAGGTGCTCGTCGAGCAGCAGCAGGACCTCCACCTCGCGCGCGCTCAGCTCCGCCGCGATCGAGTCGGGCACGCCGCCCTGCCGCTCGTCGCCGTCGCGCACGCGCTCGAGCAGGCGCCGCG
>JBOHBA010000347.1:0-3572 GCA_050698095.1 Gaiellaceae bacterium | reverse complement strand
GCTCATAGCTCCGCCCCGACTAGTCCGGCACGTTCGAGGTGCGCTCTGTCTAGCCGATCCCGAGCATCAACACGCTCGCCCAACGCCACGACGCGAAGCGGCGCATAGTCACCCTGACCGGTACGGTGACGGCGGCCGGACAGCCGGTTGCCGGAGCGCGCGTGTCGTTCGCCGCGTCGACCGATTCGATCTCGGGGACGTCGTTCTTCGGCCCGGTCACGACGAACGCCTCGGGGCAGTTCGCGATCTCGCGCAGCGTCAGCGTGTCAACCCTTTTCAGTGCCGACGTCGAGCGAGTGTCGACGCCGTGTGCCGAGCCGTCCAGCGCGCCCGCGGGGTGCGCGCAGGAGACCGTCGCGCCGCCTTCGGCCGCCTCGGTTGTGGTGAGAGTCCGTCTCGCGACCGACCCGAAGCTCGTACCGCGTAAGCGAGATCAGGCGGCCGCACGGCGTGCGAACTTCACCCTCGGCGACTTCCCGGCGGGATGGGAGGGATTCGACAACTTCTCGCCCTTCGAGTGCCGGGGGTACAGGCCGAAGCTCGAGAAGCTCACAGCGAGCGGGGACGCAGAGAGCCGCATCTTCGGCACCGAGCTAGCTGCGGCGGCGTCGCGGACGACGGTCTTTACGAGCGATGCGCAGGCGCGAACGGCATACGCGCGCGTCTCCGGCATTGGCCTTGCCCGGTGCTTCGCCGACCAGCTGCGGGCGGACGGCGTCGTGATCCTGGAGCTTGGAGCGATCCCGTTCGCAAAGTTGGGGAACGAGACCAGGGCGTTTCGGATCGTGTACGAGATCGACGAGTTCGTCGTAACCGACGACTTCGTCTACTTCCGAAACGGGCGGACCGTCGTCCAGCTCCTGTTCGCCTCGGTCACGCAGCCGCTGCCCATTGCGGAGGCCCTCGCCCGCAAGGTCGCCGCCCGCGTACGCGACTGACGCATCCTCAGCGTCGCGCCGAGCTGAGCAGCCGACCGGCACCGGTGTTGCGGATCGACGCGTCGACCAGCTCGATCGGGTGGAGTGCCGGCAGGGGCTGCTTCGCACGGCGGAGCGCGTTCGAGACCTGAACGAGGCACCCCGGGTTCGCGCTTGCATACGCCTGGGCTCCGGTCGCGAGGACATGCGCGGCCTTGCGGTCGCCGAGCTCGCGCGCGGCGCCGGCTTGCGTGACGTTGTAGATGCCTGCCGAGCCGCAGCAGAGATCCTGCTCGGCCGGCTCCACCACTTCGAGCCCCGGAATGCGCGTGAGCGATGCGCCCGAGGAGAGCGGCAGCCGCTGGGCGTGCCGGAGGTGGCACGAGTCTTGGAGCGCGACCCTCATGGGGAGTGGGTGCCTGGCTGCGCGCGGTGGCGTCCCCGTGAGGAGCTCACCGACATCCCGAACCCTCGCCGAGAACGCCTCCGCCCGCTCGTCTCCGAGCAGCCAGCCGAGCTCCTTTAGGTGCGATCCGCAGCCCGACGAGTTCACGACGACAAGCTCGACGTCGTCGAAAGCGTCGATCAGCCTACGCGCGAACGTCTTCCCCTCCTCGAGCCGGCCCGCGTGGACGGACAACGCGCCGCAGCATCCCTGCGCGGGCGCGACGACCTCGAAGCCGTCGGCCGCGAGGACGCGCGCGGTCGCCGCGTTGACGTCCGGGAAGACGGCGCTCTGCACGCATCCGGTCAGCAGGGCGACGCGGGCGCGCCGCGCGCCGGCGGCGGGAGTGATCGCGGGCACATCGCCTTTCCCGCGCCAGCGCGGAGCGATCTCGACGAGCGGCTTCAAGCGCCCCGGCATGGGCGCGACTCGTCCGAGCGGGGCAAGCCTCAGCGCGACTCGCATGCGGCGGCAATAGGGAAGAAGATGGAAAAGGAGCCCGCGCACCAGGCGATCGGCAAGCGGCCGCTCGTACTCCTGCTCGACGGCGGCACGCGTGCTCTCGATAAGCCGGTCGTAGCGCACGCCCGACGGGCACGACGACAGGCAGGCCATGCAGCCGAGACAGCGGTCGAAGTGCGTGGCGACGGTCGCGTTGAGCGCGATCGCTCCGTCGAGCCGTGCGTCCATCAGATGGATGCGGCCGCGCGGCGAGTCCATCTCCTCGCTCCAGAGGACGTACGTCGGGCACGTGGGCAGGCAGAAGCCGCAGTGGACGCAGTCCGATGTGAGCTCGCGGATCAAGCGAGCACCCCGTAAGGGTCGAGCTGGGCTCGAATCGCCTCGGTCAGGCGCCATACATCCGCAGGAGACTCCTCCGGCGCCGCGTCCTGGATGTATGCGACACCCGACGACGGCCGAACGACCGCCTCCCCTAGCGTGGAGAGCACCTCGGCGAGCTCGCCCGGAGCGAAGCGCAGCCGGCCACGGCTGGCTGCCTGCCGGGTGCGCGACTCCTCCCACACCGCGGAGTCGGATTCGACATCGCCCACCAGGGCTCGCGCCGACTCGAGCTGCGCGTCGACGGCACGCTCCGAGCCTTCGAAGAGAACGGCGACGCGACCCGGATGGAGGACGTCGAGCGCGCTCGGCTGGAGCTGCGAGCGAAGGAGCCGGGCAACGACCGTCGGCGCGTCGTCCGTCTCGACGACGAGCGTGTGTGCGGCTCGAGGCAACGGGTGGAGGCGGAAGCTCGCGCGCGCGATGAGGGCCAACCGGCCGTGGGACCCGCAGACGAGCCGGGCGAGGTCATACCCGGCGACGTTCTTGACGACCTTGCCGCCGGCATTCGCGACCGTCCCGTCCGCGAGCACGAGCGTCACGCCGAGCACGAGGTCGCGGGGCGCGCCGAATCCGTGACGGAGAGGCCCGGACAAGCTCTTGGCGAGGAGCGCCCCAATCGTCGGATCCCCGGGCGGGTCGAGCGAGAGCCGCTGGCCGCTCTTGACCAGAACCGCGTTGAGCGCCGAGAGCCGGATGCCCGCCTCGACCGTGCATGTGAGGTCCCCGGTCTCGTGCTCGAGGAGCCGATCGAGCCCGTCGGTCGTCAGGTCTTCGCCGATCCGGAGACGCCCTCCGTCCGCATGCGCCGCGGCAAGAACGGCCGCGGCCTCCTCGAGGCTAGAGACGCTCGGCAACGCCGATCCTCTCCAGCGGATGGACGCGGTACGGGCCTGGTACCTCGCCGCAGAGCCGCGGTGTGGGGATCACCTTGCCGGGATTGCAGATCCCCGCGGGATCGAACCCGCGCCGCAGCCGCTCGAACGTGTGCAGGTCGCGCTCGGAGAACATCTTCGGCATCGAGCAGGCTTTGTCCATCCCGACTCCGTGCTCACCCGTGAGCGAGCCGCCGGCGTCGAGGCAGGCGCCGAGGATGGCCTCGGCGAGCTCGCGCGCGGCGTCGGTCTCGCCGGCCTCCGCGTCGTAGAGCACGAGCGGATGGAGGTTCCCGTCGCCGGCGTGGAACACGTTGCCGACGCGCAGGCCGTGGCTCGCGGAGAGCTCCGCGATCTGCCGGAGCACGTCCGGCAGCCGCGTGCGTGGGACGACCCCGTCCTGGACGTAGTAGTCGGTGGCGATCCTCCCCATCGCGGCGAATGCCGATTTACGCCCTTTCCAGAGGCGGGCTCGGTCCGCCTCGTCGGCGGCAA
>JBOHBA010000346.1:0-20089 GCA_050698095.1 Gaiellaceae bacterium | reverse complement strand
CCTGAAGGTCGCCGACATCGAGCGCGCGCTCGCGTTTTACAGCGGCGTCCTCGGCTTCGAGGAGCAGGCGCGCTACGGCGACCAGGCCGTCTTCCTCTCGGCGGGCGGGTACCACCATCACATCGGTCTCAACACGTGGGAGTCGCGTGACGCGACGCCCCCGCCGCCCGGTCACACCGGTCTCTTTCACGCGGCCATTCGGTATCCGGATCGGAAGACGCTCGCCGACGCGCTCCGTCGGCTCGTCGATGCCGGGATCCCGCTCGACGGCGCCTCGGATCACGGTGTGAGCGAGGCGCTCTACCTCCGCGATCCGGACGGCAACGGCCTCGAGCTCTACCACGACCGCCCGCCGGACGAGTGGCCGCGAAACCCTGACGGGAGTCTCGGTATGTTCACGCGGCAACTCGATGTCAGGGCGCTGCTCGCAGAAGCCGAATGACGGCTCGAGAACGGCTTTGCTGCTAAGGTTTCCGCGTTAACTAGAGCGAGTTCGGTTCGCGCGCGTGCGCCTTCCTACCCGTTCGAGAGTTTTGGTAAGGGAGGTGTTTTTCTATGGCAAGCGGAACCGTGAAGTGGTTCAACGACAGCAAGGGGTACGGCTTCATCACCCCGGACGAGGGTTCGAAGGATCTCTTCGTGCACTTCAGCAACATCGCCGGCGATGGCTTCAAGAGTCTGTCCGAAGGCTCGCGCGTCGAGTTCGAGCCGCGCGAGGGCGCGAAGGGCCCGGAGGCGACGAACGTCGTCCCTGTCGCCTAGCGACCGTTCCCGAGCCGTGGCCGTCCAGTGCGGCCACGGCTCACTCACCCCGAGCAGGGACACCGAATGAAAGAGAAGGAAGAGAAGATCGAGGTTGAGGGCGAGGTCATCGAGGCCTTGCGTAGCCGGATGTTCAGAGTCCGGCTCGACAACGGGCACGAGGCTCTGGGGTACATGGGGGGCAGGATGAAGCGCTACCGGATCAGGGTGTTTCCCGGCGACCGCGTGCGCATCGAGCTCTCGTCGTACGACCTGACCCGCGGCCGCATCGTCTACCGACTGAGCTGATCCCGCTTGTCGCGACGGCCTGGTCGTCGCGCGGCAGCTTGGGTCAGTGTCAGACACCGGGTCCGCGTCTTCCCTCGGATGCACTGGGGACAATGCCCGACGCGGTCGCTCGGCGTCTGTGATCGCGGGCGTTCGCGCTGTGGAGCGATTGGCGCGACGTTGGCGCGAATCGCCTTGACACGCTGCGGTGTCTGACACCGCAGGAGGTCGACGAAGCCGCCGCTGCGTCAGCTATACCTCGCCTGTGGCTCAGAGCAAGCCCGTCGAGCACCTCGAACGGGTCGTGATCCGCTTCGCCGGCGACTCCGGCGACGGCATGCAGCTCACCGGCGATCGCTTCACGAGCGAGACCGCCGTCTTCGGCAACGACCTCGCGACGCTCCCCGACTTTCCGGCCGAGATTCGGGCGCCGGCGGGGTCGCTACCCGGTGTCTCCGGCTTCCAGGTGCACTTCGCCGACCACGACATCCTGACACCCGGCGATCAGCCGAGCGTCCTCGTTGCGATGAATCCCGCGGCGCTGAAGGTCAACCTCGGCGACCTTGCGAAGGGCGGGACGATCATCGTCAACACCGACGCCTTCTCGGACCGCAACCTGCAGAAGGCCGCGTACGAGTCGAATCCGCTCACGGACGGCACGCTCACGGATTTCCACGTCCACGAGGTCGCGCTCTCGTCGATGACGGTCGAGGCGCTGAAGGAGGTCGAGGGGATCACCTCGCGCGAGGCGGAGCGCTCGAAGAACTTCTTCGCGCTCGGGCTGATGTCGTGGCTATACCACCGTCCCGCGGAGGGAACGCTGGCGTTCATCGAGTCCAAGTTCGCGAGCCGGCCGGAGATCGCCGAGGCCAACACGCGAGCGTTCAAGGCAGGCTGGAACTACGGCGAGACTTCGGAGGACTTCGCCGTCTCGTATGAGATTGCGCCCGCCCGCCTCGCTCCCGGCACCTATCGCCAGGTCTCGGGGAACACGGCGCTCACATACGGTCTCGTGGCGGCATCGAAGCTCTCCGGCCTCCCGCTCTTTCTCGGCGCGTATCCGATCACGCCCGCGTCCGACGTTCTCGAGCAGCTCGCGCAGCTGAAGCAGTTCGGCGTACGCACATTCCAGGCCGAGGACGAGATCGCGGCATCGGGAGCGGCGCTCGGAGCTGCCTTCGGAGGTGCGCTGGGCGTGACGACCTCCGCCGGGCCCGGGGTCGTGTTGAAGTCCGAGACAGTCGGGCTGGCGGTGACGCTCGAGCTCCCGCTCGTTATCGTGGACGTCCAGCGCGCAGGGCCGTCCACGGGCATGCCGACAAAGCCCGAGCAGGCCGATCTCCTGCTGGTGATGTTCGGGCGGAACTCGGAGTCGCCTGTGCCGGTCGTGGCGGCGTCCACGCCAGCCGGCTGCTTCGACGCGGCGATCGAGGCGGCGCGCATCGCGATCAAGTACCGCACTCCGGTCTTCCTCCTCTCGGACGCCTACCTCGCGAACGGCTCGGAGCCGTGGCTGATCCCGGACGTGAGCAAGCTCGATGAGATCTCGGCCGAGTTCGCCACGAAGCCCAACGCCGACGACGGCGTGTTCCTCCCGTACAAGCGCGACCCCGAGACGCTCGCCCGCCCTTGGGCGATTCCGGGTACCTCCGGTCTCGAGCATCGTATCGGCGGGCTCGAGAAGGAGAACGAGACCGGAAACGTCTCGTACGACCCCGAGAACCACGACCTGATGGTGCAGCTCCGCGCTGCGAAGGTCGCCGGGATCGCAGCGGACATCCCGGAGCTCGACGTCGACGATCCCGACGGCGCCGACACGCTCGTGCTCGGCTGGGGCTCGACGCACGGCGCAATCGGCGCGGCCGCGCGCCGTGTGCGCGCGAGCGGTCGCAAGGTCGCGACGGCGCATCTCCGGTACCTGAATCCGTTTCCGCGCAACACCGGTGACGTGGTGGGCGCGTACGAGAAGGTCCTCGTCCCGGAGATAAACCTCGGCCAGCTGCGGATGCTTCTCCGCGCGCGGTACCTCGTGGACGCGATCGGCTACAACAAGGTTCGCGGTCGCCCGTTCCGCGCGGCCGAGCTCGAGGACGCGATCACCGCGCTGGTGGACCAATGAGCGAAGGGAACGGAAACCTCGTGCAGCTGACGGCGAAGGACTTCAAGTCGGATCAGGAGGTTCGCTGGTGTCCCGGGTGCGGCGACTACGCGATCCTCAACGTGATTCAGGGCTTCATGCCCGAGCTCGGGCTCTCGCGCGAGCGAATCGTCTTCGTCTCCGGGATTGGGTGCGCAGCGCGCTTCCCGTACTACCTGCAGACCTATGGCATGCACTCGATCCATGGGCGCGCGCCCGCGATCGCGACCGGGCTTGCGGTTACGCGGCCGGATCTCTCGGTGTGGGTGGTCACGGGCGACGGCGATGCGCTCTCGATCGGAGGCAACCACCTCATCCATGCATTGCGCCGCAACGTCAACCTGAAGATCCTCCTCTTCAACAACAGGATCTACGGGCTGACGAAGGGCCAGTACTCGCCGACCTCCGAGCTCGGCAAGGTCACGAAGTCCACGCCGCTGGGCTCGCTCGACTACCCGTTCAACCCGTTGTCGATCGCCATCGGCGCAGAGGCGTCGTTCGTCGCACGAGCGATCGACACGGACAAGAAGGGACTGACCGAGGTGCTCGAGGCCGCCGCCCAGCACCGCGGCTCCGCGTTCGTCGAGATCCTCCAGAACTGCAACATCTACAACGACGGCGCGTTCGACTACGTTCGGGAGAACAAGGGCAACCGCATCTACCTGCGAAGCGGCGAGCGGATCCGCTTCGGCGCGGACGACGAGAAAGGAGTCGTCCAGTACCCGGACGGAACTCTCCGGGTCGTCGACGTCACGGAGGCGGGCGAGAACTCGTTGCTCGTGCACGATGCGTCGAGCGCGCAGGCGAGCCTCGCCTTCGGGCTCTCGCGGATCACGTTCGAGACGGACGGCGCCGTTCCGCTCGGGGTGTTCCGTGCGGTCGAGCGCCCGGTCTACGACGATCTCATGAGCGAGCAGCTCGAGGCGGCGCGCGAGCGCGCCGGAGAAGGCGACCTCCGCGCGTTGCTCCATTCGGGCGACACCTGGACCGTCTCGTGAGGGCGAGGGCGAGATATATCTCGCCCCTACGAGGATTCGGCGAGGAGACGGAATCCGCTCGGGCGACACGTCTCGTGACGTTGTAAGGGCGAGATACATCTCGCCCTCCCTACGAGGATTCGGCGAGGAAGCGGACGATCCGCTCGGCGATCTCCTCGCCCTTCTCCTCCTGGAGGAAGTGGCCCGCTCCCTCGACGATCTCGGCCGGGCCGGCGCCGGGGATCCGCGCGGCCAGCCGCTCGGCGGCTGCCGGTGTGAAGATCGGATCGGAGTCGGAGAAGAGCACGAGCGTCGGTCGCTCCCAGCGCTCGAGAGCGGCGCGCACCTCAATCATCTTCGCCGCGCTCGGGTGCTCCAGCTCGGTCGGCACGAGCTCCGGGAACGCGAGCACGCCGGCCTTTGACTCCGGCGAGGGGAACGGTGCGTTGTAGGCCTCGACCACTTCGTCAGGCAGCTCCGTCACGGCTGAAATTCGAATCAGCTGACCGGGCACGAGCTCGGTGCCCACGCGACGCACGAATGCCCGAAACCGGAGCCACTCCTCCGACGGCGCACGACCCGCTCCGATCCCGGTGTTGAGGATCACGAGCCTCGCCACCCGATCCGTCCGCTCCGCGGCCAGGCGGAGCCCGATCGGCCCGCCCCAGTCCTGGAGGACGATCGTCGCCTCTCGCAGGTCGAGCTCGTCCGCGCAGCGCTCGATCGACTCGTAGTGGAAGTCGTACGAGTAGTCCTCGATCCGCGTCGGCTTGTCGGAGCGGCCGAAGCCGAAGTAGTCGGGCGCGACCACCCGCGCGACACCGGCGAGCGGCGGGATCATCTTCCGGTAGAGGTACGCCCACGTCGGCTCGCCGTGCAAGAGCAGCACCGGATCGCCCGCGCCTTCGTCGACGTAGTGCATTCGGAGCCCGTCCTGATCGAGGTAGCGCGGCTCGAACGGGTAGTCAGGGAGACCCTCGAAACGCTCGTCCGGTGTCCGGTAGAAGTCGATACGAGCAATCATGAACTCTTGCCCGCGCGGGTTGCATCGAGCTGCAGCGAGCAGTAGTGTCGCTTCAGTTTTCTTCGATGAGCTCCCAGGCGGCTATCGACGAAGCGCATGTCGACATCGGCGAGCGGCTCCGCGCGATCCGCCGCGTGCGGCGAGCAACCCTCAAGACTGTCGCCGATCGCGCAAAGCTCTCCGAGAGCTTTCTGAGTCAGGTCGAGCGGGGGCGCGCCAACGCGAGCGTCGCGTCTCTGAAGCGAATCGCCGCCGCTCTCGGCGTCAACGTCGCCGACCTGTTCGAGCCGAACGGCTCGACCAGTCGCCCACGCGTGCTGCGCCGTGAGGCGCGGCCCGCGCTCGGATTCGGCGCGCTCGGGCGGAAGTACATGCTCACGCCCCGCCCGCTCGAGCATCTCCAGGTGATCCTCGGAGAGCTCGACGCAGGAGGTTCGACCGGAGACGAGCCGTACACACACGGCGACTCCGAGGAGCTCCTCGTCGTGCTGGCGGGGATCGTCTCCTTGCAGCTCGGCACGGAGATCTTCGAGCTCTCCACGGGCGATTCGATCGACTACCGCTCCTCGACACCGCACCGGTTGACGAACATCGGCGGAGAGCCGGCGGAGGTGATGTGGATCATCAGTCCACCCAGCTACTGACGCCGCCGGCGATGAGCTCCTCAGCGCCGGATGTCGAGCTCCTCGGCGTCACGAAGCGCTTCGGCTCCGCGGCGGCCGTCGACGGAATCGACCTCGCCGTCCATCCCGGCGAGTTTCTCTCGCTGCTCGGCCCGTCTGGCTGCGGCAAGACGACCACGCTTCGCCTGATCGCCGGCTTCGAGCGGCCGGACGAGGGAGAGGTGCGGATCGGCGGGCAGGACGTGTCGCGCGTTCCCCCGTACAAGCGCGACGTGAACACGGTCTTCCAGTCGTATGCGCTGTTCCCGCACCTGTCGGTGCAGGAGAACGTCGCATATGGGCTCAAGCAGCGAGGTCTCGGGAGGAGCGAGCGCCGAGCGCGGGCGACCGAGATGCTCGAGCTCGTCCGGCTCGGCGGCTTCGGCGACCGCAAACCGCGCCAGCTATCGGGTGGTCAGCAGCAGCGGGTGGCGCTCGCTCGCGCCCTCGTTATGAACCCACGCGTGCTGCTCCTCGACGAGCCGCTCGGCGCGCTCGACCTCAAGGTCCGCAAAGAGCTCCAGATCGAGCTCAAGCGCATCCAGGAGGAGATCGGGATCACGTTCGTCTACGTGACCCACGACCAGGAGGAGGCGCTCGCGATGTCCGACCGGGTCGTCGTGATGAACGCAGGCCGCATCGAGCAGGTGGGCGCGCCCCGAGAGATCTACGACCGGCCCGGGACCGAGTGGGTCGCGGGCTTCATCGGAGATACGAACTTCATCCGCGCTTTCGGGCGAGCTGTCGCGATCCGACCCGAGAGCGTTCGTGTACGGAGAGATGGAGACGGGCTGTCGGGCCGGACCGTCGCATCGATGGTCATCGGACCCGCGGTGCAATGCGTCGTGCGACTCGACGACGGACAGGAGGTGGTGGTGCGAGAGCAGCGATCCGGGAACGAGAGTGGGGTCGAAGCGCTCGGGGAAGGCGAGCGCGTAGTTGTCTCGTGGGCCGAGGACGAGGCCCTCGACTTCGAACAAGGAGGGAACGAATGAGCGACGAGATCACGATGTGGGAGCGGCCCGTCAACCGCCGCGGCTTCGTAGCGGGCGCCACTGCGGCGGCACTCGCCGCGGCGGGGCTCGGGCGGTTCAGTGGGGACGCCTTCGCGGCCGCCGAGGCCGAGGGCACGCTCTTCTACTACAACTGGGCGCAGTATGTGAACCCGAAGACGTACGCCGCGTTCACGAAGGCGACGGGCATCAAGGTGAAGAAGGGTTTCTACGCCTCGAACGAGACCCTTCACGCCAAGCTCAAGGGCGGTGCGCGGGGTTACGACCTCGTGTGCCCGACCGGCTACATGACAAAGGTGCTCATCGCCGAGAAGCGGCTCCAGCCCCTGGACTGGTCGCTGCTCAAGAACGTCTCGAAGAACGTCGACCCGAAGTTCCACAACACTCCGGACGACCCCAAGAGCACGTACTCGGTCGTGAAGGACTGGGGGACGACCGGCTTCATGTACCGGACGGACAAGATCAAGGAGCGCCCCACGAGCTGGAAAGAGTTCGTCGCGCTCACCAAGAAGTACTCGAAGACCGTGATGGTCGACAGCTCGCCCGAGGTCGTCGGATCGATCGCGACGATGCTCGGCTATTCGTACAACACGGACAAGCAGGACGAGCTAGACGAGGTGAAGGCGGTTCTGCTCGACCTGAAGCCGCACATCGTCGCGCTGCACTCGTCCAACTACGACACCCTGATCGCCAAAGGCAAGGCGTGGATGGGGCTCGGCTGGAACGGCGACGGCCTCGCGCTCGCGGGGAAGGTTCCCGCCCAGTACGTCGTCGCCAAGGAGGGCGGCGAGATCTGGATCGACTACTACAACATCCCCGACGGGGCGAGCAACCCGGAGGCCGCCCACGCGTGGATCGACTTCGTCTACCAGCCGAAGATCAACGGGCTCGAGACGTCGTACAGTTACTACGGCTCGCCGCTCAAGCGGGCGTTGCTCAAGGGCACTGCCGCCGGCAAGCTTCTCGCCGACAAGGTCGTGTTCCCGGCGACGACGACGGTGAAGAAGCTCGAGTTCAACCAGGTGACCGCGAAGGGCACGAGGCTCCGAGAGCGGATCTGGACGGAGTTCAAGGCCGCGTAGTCGTTGGCTTTGACCGAGGCTGAGGCGACCGAGCGCCGGCGCGGAGTAACCCGCGCCGGCGCCGGTGGCCCCCGGTACCCTGGCTGGCTCGCGCTACCAGCGGTCGCCTGGTATCTCCTCTTCTTCCTCGTCCCGCTCGGGTTCATCGCGGTCACGAGCCTTGGCGAGGTCGTCGGCTTCTCGGACGTCGCCTACACGTGGACGCTCGACAACTACCGCTACCTCTGGGACGACTTCTTCGGGGACTTCCACCTCTACCGGGACATCTTCGTCGAGACGTTCAAGCTGTCCGTGATCGGGACCCTGTCGACGCTCGTCATCGGCTTCCCGCTCGCGTACTACATCGCGCGCTACGCGAAGCACAAGACGCTGCTGCTGCTGCTCGTCATCGTGCCGTTCTGGACGAGCTTCCTCATCCGCGCGTACGCGTGGCTCATCATCCTCGACCCCGAGTTCCCGCTCTTCCGCGCGCTCGGAATGACCGGGTTCATGGAAAGACACGAGGTGCTGTTCACGCCGAACGCGGTCTACATTGGCGTCGCCTACAACTACCTGCCGCTCATGGTGCTGCCGCTGTACGCGGCGCTCGAGCGCATCGACTGGTCGCTCGTCGAGGCGGCGCAGGATCTCGGCGATCCCCCGTGGCGTGCGTTCAGGAGGATCACTCTGCCGCTGGCGCTGCCCGGGATCCTCGCCGGCTCGCTGCTCGTATTCATCCCCTTGACCGGCGAGTACATCATCCCCGTGATTCTGGGCGGGAACAAGACGTTCTATGCCGGGAATCTCATCGCTCAGCAATTCCTCGAGTCGCGCGACTGGCCGCTCGGCTCCGCGCTTGCGATGGTCGTCATCGGCGCCCTGACGATCGCGCTGCTTGTGTACGCGAGGGCGCTCGGGCGGCAGGAGCAGCACTCATGACGGGGCGGCGCTTGCTGGGAGGCTACGCGGTGCTCGCGTATGTCTTCCTCTATGCGCCGATCGCGGTCGTGGTCGTCTTCGCGTTCAACGGCAGCCGCGACGTGCTCTTCTGGCAGGGGTTCTCGACGAAGTGGTTCGAGGCCGCTCTCAGGACTCCCGAGATCACGAACGCGCTAAAGCTCAGCATCCTGATCGCGCTCGGGAACGCGATCGTCGCGTGCGTGCTCGGGACGATGCTCGCCCTCGCGTTGCCCCGCATGCGCCCCTGGCTCAGGACGCCGATCGACGCGCTCGCGTACATGACGCTCGTCACTCCCGAGATCGTGTTCGGGATCGCAGCGCTCGTGTTCTTCGTGCAAGCCGGCAGTCAGCTGGGGATCGAAAGTCCGCTCGGTTGGCACACGATTCTCATCGCTCACGTCGTCTTCAACGCGTCGGTGGTCGCCCTCGTTGTCCGGGCGCGCTTCGTCTCGATGGGGCAGCAGCTCGAAGAGGCATCTTTCGATCTGGGCGCGGGGCCGGTGTCGACCTTCCGGCAGGTGACGCTGCCACGCCTCGCGCCGGCGGTGCTCGCCGGCGGGCTGCTGGCGTTCACGTTCTCGTTCGACGACTTCATCACCTCGTTCTTCGTCACGGGGACGGAGTCCGAGACGCTCCCGATCTATATCTGGGGGCAGCTCCGCTTCGGCGTCACGCCGGCAATCAACGCGACCGCTGCGATGATGCTGGGCTTCACGCTGGCGGTCGTCGTGATCGCCTATCTCGTGCTCAGACGCTCCGGGCAGGAGCGCGAGGGCGCGACGCTACCCGGCGTCTGAGACCGCTCCAGAAGATCCGGGGGCGCCCAAGGGCGCCCCCGGCTTCGCTTGCCTACTTGACGATCACCCAGCCGTACATGTTGAAGAACGCGAAGTGCGGGGTGACGTTGCACAGGATGAGGTAGCGTCCTGGCGTATCGAACGTACCCGCGGGTGGCGTCCACGGCCCCTCGACCGGCGCCCCGAGTGCGAGCCGTCCGTTCGGATCGTTGATAAACAAGTTGAACGGGACCGGGAACGGCGGCACGTCGATGTCGTCTGGGGTCGTTCCAGCCTCGTAGACCGTCGGCTGGTGGAACCCGGCGACGTCGAACGTCACGTTGCCTCCAGCCGAGATCACGCTCGTCCGTGGGATCAGGTTGTCCCTCGCGTTCGAGGACGAGTCGTGCTCGAAGGTGGGCGGCGGGTACGGGCTGCCCACGTCCGGATTGCCGAACCTCACGGTCGCCGTCGGGTCCGGGTCTGCGACGACCACCGTCGGTATGACGAGAGCCGCCCCTGCTACGACGAGCACAGCAATCAGCGCCCACCACTTAGGCCTTCTCATCTCCCTCCCTTTCTCGAGACAAGAGAACGCTACGCCGTTGCGCGCGCGGAAGTCAAGGTCAGGCGTCGGCGCCTCAGGCTGGCAATGCTGATCGTGACGAGCGCCGTGAGTCCGGCGACGGTGAAGGCCAGAGCCGTTCCGCCCACGTGCGCGAGCCAGCCCGCGAACAGCCCACCGACCGGAGCGACGCCGACGAACGCGAAGAGATAGAGGCCGATCAGCCGCCCTCGCAGCTGGTCGGGCGCGCCGAGCTGGACGAGCGCGTTCGCATTGGCCGTGAAGAGCGTGAACGAGACTCCGATCGCGCAGAGGAGAACGCCTGCGAGCACCGCGTTCTGCACCGGCGCGAGCATGAGCACAAGCACGCCGAACGCCGTGGTTCCCGTCGCGAACAGACGCCAGCTTGCTCCACGGAGCGAGGCCGTGATGAGAGCGCCTGCGAGAGCGCCGATGCCGAATGAGGCCGACAGGAAGCCGAACCCCTCCGGCCCCACGTGCAGCGTGTCGGCGGCGAGCAGAGGGACGAGAACGTGGAAGTTGAATCCGACCGTGCTGACGATCGTGACCACTCCGAGGATCGCTCGGAGCTGCGGGTCCCTCCACACGAAGGCCACCGCGCGGCGCAGGCCGTCGACGATTCGCGCCGAAGGATCCCGCTCGACCGGGTGGAGCTCGTCCGCTCGCACGATTGCGAGCGCCGCGAGGACCGCGAGGAAGCTGAACGCGTTGATGACGAAGCAGATACCGGTTCCCGCGGCGGCGATGATGAGGCCGGCGAGTGCCGGTCCGACGATTCGTGAGCCGTTGAAGAGCCCGGTGTTGAGGGCGACGGCGTTCGGCAGCTCGCGCGGGCCGACCATCTGGAAGGTGAGCGACTGGCGGCCCGGCGCGTCGAACGCCAACGCGATGCCGCCGAGCGCGGCAAGTGCGTAGACGAGGGGAAGCGTCGCTGTTCCGGCGAGGGTCACGATCGCCAGAGCGATCGAGACTGCCATCGCCGCCGCTTGAGTTCCCATCACGAGCCTCCGCGTCTCGAGCCGGTCCGCGACGACCCCGGCGACGAGGCTGAACACCGTGAAGGGCACAAAGCGCCAGAAGGCGAGCGCGCCCACCGCAAGCGGCGAGCCCGAGAGCTCGAGCACGAGCCACGCGAGCGCGACGTTCTGCATCCACGTGCCCGCGAGCGACACGACCTGGCCGGTGAAGAAGATCCGGTAGTTCCGGTGCCGGCGCAGGCTGCGGAACGTCCGTGTGCGGAGAGCGATCGCCAGCGACGTCACAGGTCGTCGCCCATGAGCCTCTGCAGCGCTGGAATCGCCTGCTCGATCGCGTCGAGCTCGGCGGGCTCCAGCATCCCGAGCCGGTCGGCCAGCCAGGTCGTGCGACGCGCACGTACGCGTCTGAGCAGCCGCGCACCCTCGTCCGTGAGCCGAAGGCCCACGCGGCGCCGGTCGTCGGTCGAGCGGACGCGCTCGATGAGCCCGGCGCGCTCGAGGCGATCGACGTGTCCGGACAGGGCGGGTGGAGAGATTCCCTCCTGCGCGGCCAGCTCGGCGAGCGAGAGCCCCGGGCTTCGCCGGACGAGCCAGAGCAGCGTCGCCTGCCGCGCGGTGACTCCGAGTTGCTCGGTCTCCTTGCGCAGCTCGCGCGCGAGTCGCAGGAGGACGGGCCTAAGCTCGGCCGCAGCGGTTTCGGGGCTAAGCATAACCTCACTAATCATTAGCGTGGCTAAGCATAGCTGAACCGCGACGCGACACGTACCAGGCTCAGGCGCGCGACGCGGCCGGCAACGTCAGCGATCTCTCCGCTGTCGTCAGCTTCACGCGGTAGCGCTGCTACGCCTTGGGCTCGGCTTCGAGCTTGTAGCCGACGCCGTACCGCGTGTGGATGAAGGCGTGGCGTTGAGCGCGCCGGTCGACCTTCTCACGGAGCTTGCGGACGAAGACGTCGACGGTGCGGTCGCGGTGGGTCGCACGCCGTCCCCAGACGCGCTGGAGGAGCTCGTCGCGCGTGAGCACGCGTCCCTGCTCTCGTGCGAGCGTGTAGATGAGGCGGAACTCGGTTGGCGTGAGCTCGGCGCTCACGCCGTCGACGTATGCCTGCACGTTGTCGGGGTCGAGGCGGAGCTCCTCGATCTCGATCGAGTCGCCGCGTCGCGGCTCGGCTTCGCTCACGCCGCGGCGTGCCGCCGCCTGTACTCGCGCGGCTAGCTCCTTCATCGAGAACGGCTTGACGAGGTAGTCGTCGGCGCCGATCTCGAGAGCGTGGACGCGATCGTGCTCGGTCCCGCGGGCCGAGACGACGACGATCGGAGTTCCGATGCCCTCCCCCCGGGCCTGCTCGATCACGCGCCAGCCGTCGATGCCCGGCAGCATGAGGTCGAGAACGCACACGTCGGGACGCTCGTAGCGCAGGCGCGCGAGGCCCGTCTCGCCGTTCGCCACGCCGACCGCATCGAAGCCGGCCGCCTCGAGATGGCGTGCCATGCCTCGGGCGATGACGTCGTCGTCCTCGATGATCAGGACCTTCGCCATACGGTCACACGATAGTGGCGGCCCCCGGAGGCCATTGGGGCCGCGAGGTGGTTGTCGGCTGGTAACCAGGTGGTGATGGATAACGGGGCTAGACCGAGCGTTGCGCGAGCCTTCTGTTAGAACCGTCTGAGATGGACGACGCGATTCGTGGACGCGCGCTCGTGGAGGAGAGCCGGGAGGCCGTCGTCGTGCTCGACGACGCGGATCGCGTCGTGCTCGCCAGCCGTCGCGCGCGGCAGGCGATCGAGGGGGTTCGCGAAGGGCAGGCGCTGCCGTCAGACCTGCTGACCGGAGAACGCGGCGTGATCCCGCTCGTCGTTCCATACGAGGTCGACGGTCGGCGCGAGCGCCTCGTGTACCTCTCCCGAGAGGGCGATCTCGCTGCCTACGAAGAGCTGCGCTCGGGCTTCACCGCCGCCGTGTCACACGAGCTGCGAACGCCGCTCGCCCGCCTGCTCACCCTGCTCGAGACCGCGGCTCTGCCGGGCGAGGACGTGTCGGCCCTCGTCGACCAGGCGCAGCGCGAGGTGGAGCAGATCACGGAGCTCATCGACGAGGTGCTGTTCCTCAGCGAACTCGAATCGGGGGGACGCGTGGTCGCGCTCGGCGCAACCCCGGTTCGCCCGGTCCTCGAAGAGGTGCTGCACGAGCTCGAGGAGCGCGCCGCGAGAGCCGGGATCGAGCTCCGACTCGACTGTGACCAAGAGGTCGAGCTCGGGATCCGGCCGCGGATGCTTCGAGTCGTCGCGCGAAACCTCGCCGAGAACGCGATTCGCTATGCCGGCCCTGGGGCGACGTTCGACCTCGTCGTCGAGGACTCGGGCGACGGGGTGGCTCTCAGCGGGCGAGACAACGGGATCGGGGTCGAGGAGGCCGAGCTCCCGCGTCTCTTCGAGCGTTTCTATCGCGCCGATCGCGCGCGCGCGTCCCGCGGGACGGGGCTCGGGCTCGCGATCGTCAAGCACGTGGTGACGCAAGCCGGCGGGACGGTCGAGGCGCGGGGATCGCGGGGTCGTGGGCTCGAGGTGCGCTGCGAGTTCCCGAGACCCGTGTAGTCGTTTACCAGACTCACACCGAACGTTCACCATTCGGAGTCCCGGTGGACTCACTCGCGGCGGGAAACTGAGGACATGAGACCGCTCGGTGCGCTACGGCTGCCCCTGCTCCTTGCGGCAGGAGCGACAGCGCTGGCCAGCTGCGGAGGCGGCTCCGGCACGGGTGTCATCAAGGCGGACGGCTCGAGCACCGTCGGACCCTTCACTAC
Source organism: Gaiellaceae bacterium (assembly GCA_050698095.1). GTDB lineage: Bacteria > Actinomycetota > Thermoleophilia > Gaiellales > Gaiellaceae > GMQP-bins7. The sequence continues at coordinate 6,084 of JBOHBA010000346.1, read as the reverse complement.
CAAGGCGGCGGAAGACTGGAAGGCCGCGGGAGGCTCCGACGTCACGGTGGGAATCTCCGGGACCGGCGGCGGCTTCGAGCGCTTCTGCGCCGGCGAGACGGACATCTCGAACGCCTCGCGCGCGATCAAGGACGAGGAAGCGACGATCTGCGCGGACAACGGTGTCGAGTACATCGAGCTTCAAGTCGCCACGGACGCTCTGACCAACGTGGTCAACAGCGAGAACCAGTGGACGACGTGCCTGACGGTCGAGCAGCTCAACGCGATCTGGGAGCCGGGATCGAAGGTGTCGAACTGGAATCAGGTCGACCCCTCGTACCCGGATGTTCCGCTCAAGCTCTACGGCGCCGGGACCGACTCAGGCACCTTCGACTACTTCACGGACGTCGTCAACGGCGAGGAGGGCGCCAGCCGCTCGGACTTCTCCGCGACCGAGGACGACAACGTCACGGTGCAGGGCGTCGCGGGCGACAAGGGCGCGCTGGGGTACTTCGGCTTCTCGTACTTCGAGGAGAACCAGGACACCCTGAAGGCGCTCGAGGTCGACGGCGGCGACGGCTGTGTCGCTCCGAGCGTCGCCGCAGCGCAGGACGGCTCGTACGCGCCGCTGTCCCGACCGCTCTTCATGTACGTGAAGACGAGCTCGCTCGCGGCTACCGAGGGGCTGACTGAGTTCCTCCGCTACATGCTCGAGAACGAGCAGACGATCGCCGAGGAGGCGCGGTTCGTCCCCCTGAGTCAGGAGCAGATCGACGCCGAGCTCCAGAAGCTCGAGGACGCGTCGTCGTAGTGGCGTCGGCCGACGTCGTCGCCGGGCCTGCGGCGCTCCCGCGAAAGAAGATCCGCTTGGGCGAGCAGCTCGTCCATCTGATCCTGTTCGTCGCCGCGGCGATCTCGGTGCTGACGACGATCGGCATCGTTTTTTCGCTCGCTCTCCCCGCGCTCGAGTTCTTCCGCGAGGTAAGCCCCTGGGAGTTCCTCACGGGGACGACCTGGGCGCCACTGTTCCTCGACGCGCACTTCGGGGTCCTTCCGCTCGTCGTCGGAACGCTCATGATCTCGTTCTGGTCCTCGCTCGTCGCGTTCCCGCTCGGGCTTGGCGTTGCCATCTACCTGAGCGAGTACGCGGCTCCGCGTGCGACCGCCGTCCTCAAGCCGATTCTCGAGATCCTGGCGGCGGTCCCGACGGTCGTGCTCGGCTACTTTGCGCTGACGTTCGTCACGCCGTTCCTGCGCGACCAGCTCGGCGTGCAGGCGGAGATCTTCAACGCCCTCTCGGCGAGCCTCGTTCTCGGGGTCATGCTCATCCCGACCATCGCGACGCTCTCCGAGGACGCGATGGCCGCCGTCCCGCGAGAGCTCCGTGACGGCGGCTACGCGCTCGGCGCCGACAAGCTCCAGGTCTCGACCAAGATCGTCGTGCCCGCTGCAGTGTCCGGGATCATCGCGGCGTTCGTCCTGGCCTTCTCGCGCGCGGTCGGTGAGACGATGATCGTTCTCATCGCCGCGGGTCAGCTCGCTCAGATCACCTTCGATCCGCGCCAGACGATCGAGACGATCACGGCGTTCATCGGAGCGACCGGGAACGGCGATGTCCCGACGGGCACCATCGAATACAAGACGATCTTCGCAGTCGGGTTCCTGCTGTTCGTGATGACGCTGATCATGAATTTGATCTCCATCCGGCTCGTCCGCAAGTACCGCGAGGTCTACGAATGAGCCAAGTGGAAGCGACGCTTCCCATGGGCGCCCGGCGTCGGGTGGGTCGCAACCGCGTCTTCAAGGCGGCGATGCTCCTCTGCATGCTCGTCGCGTTCGGAACGCTCGCGGTGCTGCTCGTGGACACGGTGCTCACCGGGTGGCCGGCGCTCGGCACGCAGCTCCTCACAGGCCTCCCGTCCACGCTCGCGGAAGAGGCAGGCGCACGCCCGGCCATCCTCGCGACGCTCTATCTCGGCTTCGTCGTGCTCGTCTTCTCTGTTCCGATCGGCGTCCTCACGGCGATCTACCTCGAGGAGTACGCGAACCGGGAGCGCTGGTGGAACCGGGCGATCGAGGTGAACATCCAGAACCTCGCGGCGGTACCGGCGATCGTGTACGGGATCCTCGGCCTGGCCTTCATCGTCCACGGGATCGGTCTCGGGCGGGTCGTCCTCGCCGGGGGCCTGATCTTGACCCTCGTCGTCCTGCCGACGGTCGTCGTGGCGTCACGCGAGGCGATACGCGCCGTTCCCGATTCGATTCGCCAGGGCGCCTTCGCTCTCGGCGCCACGAAGTGGCAGGTTGTCTGGCGCCAGGTGCTCCCGGCCTCGATTCCCGGAATCGCGACCGGCTCGATTCTCGCGCTCTCGCGCGCGGTCGGCGAGACCGCGCCGCTGATCATGGTCGGCGCTGTCGTCTACGTCCCGTTCAACCCCTCGCTTCTGGGCGAGTACACGGCGTTACCGGTGCAGATCTTCAACTGGACGAAGCTGCCGGATGTGGAGTTCCGGACGCTTGCGGCGGCGGCCGCGATCGTGCTGCTCGTCATCGTGCTCAGCATGAACGCGGTGGCGATCTTCCTCCGAAATCGTTACCGCAAGCAGTGGTGAGGTAGTGACGCAGATGGAAGCTCCTCGCATAGACAGCGGTCGGATGGCCGAGGTGTCTCGGGGCCTCGAGCGCTCGGAGGTCGAGAGTCGTGAGAGCGTGTTCTCGGTGCGCGACCTCAGCGTCGCGTATCACGGCAAGGTGGCTCTCGAAGACGTGCGGCTCGACGTCCACAAGAACACGGTGACGGCCTTCATCGGCCCGTCGGGGTGCGGGAAGAGCACCTTCATTCGCTGCTTCAACCGGATGAACGACCTCATCCCCGGAGCGAAGGTCGAGGGCACGGTGCTCTACCACGGTGAGGATCTCTACTCGCGGGACGTCGACGCGGTCGAGATCAGGCGACGGATCGGCATGGTCTTCCAGAAGCCGAACCCGTTTCCGAAGTCGATCTTCGACAACGTCGCCTTCGGCCCGCGCGTGCTCGGCATGAAGGGCTCGCTCGACGAGCGCGTGGAGTCCGCTCTCAGGCAGGCGGCGCTCTGGGACGAGGTGAAGGACCGGCTCTCGGACGGCGCCCTCGGCCTCTCGGGCGGTCAGCAGCAGCGGCTGTGCATCGCGCGCGCGCTCGCGGTCGAGCCCGACGTCATTCTCATGGACGAGCCGGCATCCGCGCTCGACCCCATCTCGACGACCCGTATCGAAGACCTCATGCACACCTTGAAGCGCGAGTACACGATCGTCATCGTCACGCACAACATGCAGCAGGCCGCGCGCGTGGCCGACATGACCGCATTCTTCAGCGTCGCCGTCGAGGAGGACGGAAGCGGACGGCGCGGCATCCTGGTCGAGTACGACGCGACGACGAAGATCTTCACGACGCCCTCCGACCAGCGGACGGAGGACTACGTGACGGGGCGGTTCGGATGAGAGTCGAGTTTCAGGAGGAGCTCGCTGCGCTCGAGGCCGGCTTCCAGGAGACCGGCACGATTGTCGTGCGGTCGATTCGAGGCGTCATCGACGCGCTGCGGACCCAGGACGTCGAGCTCTGCGACGAGGTCATCGCGTTCGACGACGAGATCGACGACCGCTATCACGGCCTCGAGAAGCAGATCGAGCTGGTTCTCGCGCGCCAGACGCCTGTCGCCGGCGACCTCAGGCTCGTCCTCGCGCTGCTGCACTGCGGGCTCCACGTGGAGCGGATGGGCGACCAGTGCGTGACGATCGCGAAGCTCACGAAGCTCTCGAGCCACCTCGACACGCGGCAGACGGTCGTCGAGAGCCTCGTCGACATGGGCGAGCGCTGCGCGGAGATGGTCAAGGAGTCGCTGGCCGCCTTTGCGGCTCGCGACGTGAATCGGGCGCGCGGGCTGGACGCGCTCGACGAGCTCGTGGATCGCGCAAACCGGCAGGTGTTCCATGAGGTTCTCGGGTACGTGAACGACGCCGAGGCGCTCGAGTGGGGGATGCGTCAGATAACGGCCGCACGGTGTTTCGAACGGATCGGCGACAACGCCGTCGACATCGGCGAGCAGACCGCATTCGTGGTGACCGGCGAGTTCACCGAGTTCACGGACGCTTCGCACGACCCGCGCCCGCTCGCGTAACGGTCTTCACCACCTCGTCGCCAGGAGTTCACACGCTCGCAGCCCATTGGCGACCTCGTCGCCGTGACCATTCGGTCCGGCAATGGCAAAGCTCATACCGAGGAGAAGAGAAGGCATGAGGAATGTATTTGGGCGGCGTGGCATCGCCGTAGCCGCGGTCGCGGCAGCGTGCCTGGGCGTCGCGTCCGCGGCTATCGCAGGCTCGACCGCAGGCCCGACGTACAACCTGAAGAAGCTAAAGGGCTCGATCAGCGCCGACGGGTCGTCCACCGTCGGTCCGTACACGACCGCGGCCGCGGAGCTCTTCCGACGCGCGGGAGCGAGCGGTGTTCAGGTCACTGTCGGGATCTCGGGCACCGGCGGCGGATTCCAGCGCTTCTGCAAGGGGGAGACCGACCTGTCGGACGCTTCCCGGCCGATGCGCTTGAGCGAAGCTCTGGCGTGCAAGACGAACAACGTCGGCTCGTGGCGCGCATTCACGGTCGCCAACGACGCGCTTACCGTCGTCGTCAACCAGCAGAACACCTGGGCGCGTTGCCTGACCGTCGCCGAGCTGAAGAAGATCTGGGAGCCAGGCTCCAAGGTGTCGAACTGGAAGGACGTCAGGGCCGGCTTCCCGGATGTTCCGCTGAAGCTATTCGGTCCGGGGACGGACTCCGGCACGTTCGACTACTTCACCGAGGCCATCAACGGGAGGGCTCGCGCGAGCCGCTCGGACTACCAGGCCTCCGAGGACGACAACGTGCTCGTGCAGGGCGTCTCGGGCGAGCGAGGCGGGCTGGCGTACTTCGGATTCTCGTACTACACGGAGAACCAGAGCCGGCTGAACGCCATTCAGATCGCGAACCCGAAGACGGGCCAGTGCGTCGCGCCCTCCAAGGCGAGCGTCTTCAACAACTCCTACCGGCCGCTCGCGAGGCCGCTCTTCATCTACGCGAAGGGGTCGTCGTTCGCACGCACGGAGGTGCAGGCGTTCCTCGACTACATCTTCGACAACGAGGTCGCGATCGCGAACCGGTCCGACTTCATCTCGCTGACTCCGAAGCAGCTCAAGCGCGCGCGGACGAACTTCATCCTCGCGGTCAAGGCTGCGAATCGAAACTGACGAACCTCCCCACCCCACACACCACCTGTCAGAGGGGCGACCGAGAGGCCGCCCCTCGCGTTCCTGATCGCTGCCCTTGACGAAAACTCACCGGCGGCTGACAATTTTCCTCGGAGCACAAAAGGACGCGAGGAGGGTTGGGTGCTGCTGCTGAGGCATGCGAGCGCGGGCGAGCGGATGTCGTCGCCGTACATCGATCGCTTCCGCGAGCTCGACGACGAGGGGCGGGCGGACGCGCGCCAGCTCGTCTGGGGCCTCGCGGGCCGACCGCTCGAGCGTGTCGTCACGAGTCCGCTGCCTCGTTGCGTCCAGTCGGTTGTCCCTCTGGCGCGCAGTCGCCGGCTCGCCGTCGAGAATCGCGATGAGCTGCTGCCGGACGCACCGCGCGAGGCAACGATGGAGCTGCTCGTCGAGCTACCCGAGGCGTCGCTCGTGTGCACGCATCGAGAGGTCTTTCTCCAGCTTTTCGCGGGCGAGGTGTCGTGCGAGAAGGGCGGCGTCTGGGTGCTCGAGCGGCAGGGCGCGCTGTTGTGCCCGGTCGAGTACATCGAGCCGCGAGCTGCCGTGCCGGACCGGTTCCAGCTCACGGTCCCGGCGCGCTGACGCCCGCTACTCGCCCGGAGCGAGGTCTCCGATCAACGCGCGGACGCGTTCGTCGATCTCGTCCCGGATGCGACGGACCGTCACGAGGTCTTGCCCGGCCGGATCGTCGAGCTCCCAGTCCTCGTAGCGCTTTCCCGGATAGATCGGGCAGGCGTCGCCGCAGCCCATCGTGACGACGACGTCGGCTTGACGGACGACCTCGTCCGTCAGGGCCTTCGGGAACGCGTCCGCGAGATCGAT
>JBOHBA010000345.1:0-13763 GCA_050698095.1 Gaiellaceae bacterium | reverse complement strand
GCGCATAGTCGAGCGCGGCGACGTAGTGGTGCGCGAGCATCTCCGCGCGGTCCTCGGAGCGGTCGGGAGCGAGCGTCTCGATCCACTCGGCGGCCCGTCGGTGCAGGCGAGCCCGCTCAGCCCGCGGCACCTGCCCATACGCCGCGTCACGCACGAGTGCGTGGACGAATGCCAGTTGTCGCGCGCCCGCGACGATGGACCGTCGCTCTCGCCGCACGAACTCCTTTCGCTCGAGCGCGAAGAGCATCTCGTCGAGATCCTCTGGAGGCCCTGTGCTCGCGATGGCGGTGAGGGCGTCGGTCCAGAACACCTTTCCCAGGACCGCGGCCGCCTGGAGGAGCGCTTTCTCGGCCCTCGGAAGGCCGTCGATGCGCGCCGCGACGATGCCGTGCAGGGTCTCCGGCACGTCTCCGGTACCCCCGCCGTGCTGCATGCGGACGTACTCCTCGGCGAAGAGCGGGATCCCACCGGCTCGCTGTAAAAGCTCGCGCTGCTGCTCCGCGGGAAGCACGGCGCGGTCGAGGAGCGCGCCCAGTAGGCGCGCGGTCTCCTCGTCGGAAAGCGGAGCGATGGAGACCGTGGTCGCGTTGCGCTTCCCCCCTCCCCACCCTGGGCGCCGCTCGAGCAGCTCGGGCCTCGCCGAGCAGACGACGAGGAGCGGCACGTCGACCACTCGGTCGGCGAGCGAGTCGACGAAGTCGAGAAGTGTGTCGTCGGCCCAATGCAGGTCCTCGAAGACGAGGACGGTCGCGCGGGACTCGGCCATCGACTCGAGAAAGCGGCGCCATGCCGTGAAGGCCTCCTCGAGGCTCCCTTCTCCCACGGAGAGGCTGTCACGAATCCCGGCGAGGGGCCGAAGATGCCGCTCGACCCAGCGGGCTTCAACGTCATCCGAGATCAGGTCGCGCACCGCCGCGGCGAGCTTGCCCGAGGCTTCGTCCGCGCGATCGGACTCGAGGATCCCCGCTTGCGCCTTCACCATCTCGCCGAGCGCCCAGAGCGCGACTCCCTCGCCGTACGGGAGAGAGCGCCCCTGGCGCCAGATGATGAGGTCAGGCGTCTGCTCGACGACCTGAAACAGCTCTTGGACGAGGCGCGACTTACCGATGCCCGGCACGCCTACGAGCGTCACGAGCTGCGCTTCCAGTCGCGTGCGCACGCGAGACAGCGCGCCCGAGAGCACGTCGAGCTCCTCGCTGCGCCCGACGAGCGGAGCGCGAAGCCCTTCGCCCAGGTCGATGCCGTACCGCCCGCGCCGCGCCAGCGCGAGCCACACGCGAAGCGGCTCCGACTTGCCCTTGGCCGACACCGGATCGTGGTCGGCGTACTCGATCGCGCGCTCGGTCGCTCGGTACGTCGCCTCACCGACGAGAACACCCCCTGGCGGCGAGGCCGTTTGCAGCCGCGCGCCCGTGTTCATGACATCACCCGACACCATCCCCTCGCCGAGCTCCGGGCGTACGTCGAGGGCGACGAGTGCTTCCCCGGTCGCGACGCCGACCCGCACTTCGAGTGCGAGAGCTGGGTCGTTCTCGTTCAGCTCCGCGATCGCCTCCTGGATCGCGAGACCGGACCGTACGGCGCGCTCGGCGTCGTCCTCATGCGCGACCGGTGCGCCGAACACGGCCACGACGGCGTCGCCGATGAACTTCTCGACGGTGCCCCCGTGACGCTCGAGCTCGCGTCGCAGCCGATCGTGGTACGGAGCGAGGATCGCACGCACGTCCTCCGGGTCGAGGCGTTCGGCGCGCGCGGTCGAGCCGACGAGGTCGGCGAAGACCACGGTGACGACCTTGCGCTCCTCGCGACGGGCGCTCGGCGGCGCTGCAACGAGGGCCGCACCGCATTCCGAGCAGAACTTGGCGGTCTCGGCGTTCTCGAACCCGCACGAGGGACAGATTGGCACTCGGCGAGTTTATGCTGGGAGCGCCCGGCGGCCTACGGGCTCAGGACGGTGGGCCGAGTCGTTCGACCGTGTGCCCAGCCGCCCTGAGCGCTGCGAGGAGCTCCTGGCAGTGCGCCTCGTCGCGTGTCGATGCGACCAGCTCGATCTCCGTCTGGATAGCGCTCGTCGTCCTCCCCTCTCGGTGGTGATCGACCGACACGAGGTTGCCGCGGCCGCGCGCGACGACGTCCAGCACGCCGCGCAGCTCGCCCGGCCGGTCGGGGATGAGAAGGCGAATCGCGAGGAACCGTCCCGACCGAGTGAGGCCGTGCCGGAGCACGGAGATCAGCGTGGTCGCGTCGATGTTCCCGCCCGAGAGCACGACCGCGACCGGCCCGGAACCTGGCACGCGACCGGCAATGAGCGCTGCGAGACCGACTGCGCCCGCTCCCTCGACGAGGAACTTCGTGCGCTCGACACACAGTACGAGCGCCTCCGAGATCTCGTCGTCCGAGACCGAGACGGTGTCGTCGAGGGCGCTTTCGAGAATCGACGTCGCCAGCTCGCCGCGGTGCTTCACGGCGATTCCGTCCGCGATCGTGTACCCCGGCTGACAGATGACACCGATCACGCGAATCCGTGGCCGGAGCTCCTTCAAGGCGCTCGCGATCCCCGCCGCGAGCCCACCGCCGCCGATCGGGACGAGCACGGTCTCCGCGTCCGGCGCCTGCTCGGCGAGCTCGAGGCCGATCGTTCCCTGCCCCGCGATCACGCGCTCGTCCTCGAAGGCGTGGACGAGCGTGGCGCCGGTGCGCTCGACGTGCGCCTGCGCGGCTGCGACGGCTTCTTCGAAGCCCTCCCCCACGAGCTCGGCCGCACCGCCGTACGACCGCGTCGCCTCCACTTTCGCCATCGGCGCGTCCTGCGGCATGAAGATCGTCGCGGGGATTCCCGCCTCGCGCGCCGCCCAGGCGACGGCTTGGCCGTGGTTCCCCGCGCTGGCGGCGACGACTCCCGCGGCGCGTTCCTTCTCGCCGAGCGTCGCGATCGTGTTGTAGGCGCCGCGAATCTTGAACGAGCCCGTCCGCTGCAGGTTCTCGGCCTTGAGGACGACGGAGCGCCCCGACAGCCGCGAGAACGTCTCGGTCGGGTAGACGAGCGTCTCGCGCGCCACGCCCGCCAGCCGCTCCCGCGCGGCTCGGATGTCAGCGATCGTCGGAGCCATCGAGCTTGAACACCTCCTCCATGATCTGACGGACGGCGCTGAGCGGATCGAGCTCACGCCGTTCGACGGCGGAGAGCACGCGCTGGAGCTCCGGGTCCTCGGCCACCGCGGTCTGTAGGTGATTCTTCGCGCGGCTCGACGCGACTGCGAAAACCTCGGCCGCGAGGTTACGCCGGCGCCGCTCCTCGAGACGGCCGTCGCTCGCGAGCGTCGCGCGGTGCTCCTCGAGCGCGGCCCACAGCTCGGGCACGTGCTCGCCTCGTAGCGCCTCGGTCAGCAGGAGCGCGGGACGGCGGTCGGGCTCGGCGAGGGCGACGATCGAGCGCACCTCGTTGAGCATCGTCTTCGCGGCCGGGTGATCCATCTTGTTGACGGCGATCACGTCCGGGATCTCCATGATCCCCGCCTTCAGCGCCTGCACCGAATCGCCCGAGCCGGGCATGAGGACGAGGAGAACGGTGTCCGCGATGCCGGTGACTTCGACCTCGCTCTGCCCGGCCCCGACGGTCTCCACGAACACGATGTCCTTGCGCGCGGCGTCGAGCAGGAGGACGGCCTGCAGCGCGGCCTCGGCCAGCCCGCCGAGGTGCCCGCGCGTCCCCATCGAGCGGATGTAGACGCCGGGGTCGAGGAAGTGATCAGCGAGCCTGATGCGATCGCCCAGCAGAGCGCCGCGTGAGAAGGGGCTCGAGGGATCGACGGAGACGACTCCCACTGTCATTCCGAGCTCGCGCACGTGCGCTACGAGCGCCGCGATCAAGCTCGACTTGCCGACCCCGGGAGGGCCGGTGACGCCGATCACGGCTCCCTTGCCGGTCTCGGGATAGAGCTCGCGCACGAGCGGGTAGGAGAGCGGGTCGCCGTCCTCGACGAGCGAGATCGCCCGCGCCAGCGCTCGCGGGTCCGCCCCGCGCACGCCTTCGACGAGCTCCTCGAGCGTCCACTCCTTGCGCGCCACGAAGTGACTCTACGCGGGCGGCGGAATCACTTACGAGCGCATACGCCGAGCTTCGCGCTTGCGGCGCGCCTCGATCTCCTCGAGGAGCGATGCGATGCGCTCGAGCCCATTCGGATACGAGCCGTTGGCAACGGGCACGAGCTCCGGCTCGGGAACAGGCTCGGGCTCGGGAACAGGCTCGGGTTCGGGAGCAAACGCGGTCTCTGGGACAAACGCGGGCTCACCGGCGAATGCAGCACCGTTCGTGAGCGCCGCCGCCGCGGACTCTGCGCTCGATTCGACGGCCTTCCACTCCTCCGCCTGCGCGGCAGGCAGCCAGCGCGTCACGACCAGCGCGACGACAGCACCGAGGAGATAGACGAATCCCGCGGCAATCCAGATCTCCTGCGCGCTGAACGTTCCCAGGAGGACGCCGGCTGCGGCCATGGAGAGCACCAGAATCACGTAATTCGAGCTCATGATCGTCGCGAACGCCCGCCCCAGATACCGATCGGGCGCGCCGCGCTGGACGAGCAGCCGGTTGCAGATGATCGCGGCTCCGTTCCCCGTCGCTCCAGCGACCACGAGCGGTACCGCGAGCCAGATCGTCCCACTCAAGGCGGCCCCGCCCCAGCCAACACCCATGAGTGCGATCGAGCCGACGTAGTGGCGTCTCAGCCCGACCTTGCCGAGCGCGGTGGGGGCGAGCAGGCTGCCGAGGACGAGGCCCACTCCGCTGGCGCCGACGAGCGCCCCGAAGCCGACCTTACCCGCATGAAGCGTGTCTATCGCGAAGAAGACCTCCGCCAGGTTGACAGCACCGGCGCCGATGAGGACGACGTTCCAGACGATGAGCACATTGCGGAGCGGGCGTGCGGTGACAACGAGCCGGAGCCCGTCCGCCACGTCGCGCCAGTGCCCGCGGGTTACCGGCTCTTCCGACTGGAGCATGTTCTTGGGAATGCGGGCGATCAGCGCCGCCGAGACGAGGAACGTGACAGCGTTCACGGCATAGGGCGCATAGTTCCCCCACGCTGCGAGCATGATCCCGCCGACGACCGGGCCGATCATCCAGGCGAGGTTCTCCATTGTCTGCACGAGCGAGTTCGCGTTTGGAAGCTCCTCGTCCGGGACGAGGTTCGGAAGGCCGGCGTTCGAAGCGGGCATGAAGAAGCCGGTCGCGACACCCGACACGGCTGCGAGGCCGACGATCAGCGCTGCGCTGTCGACAAACGGCAGGGCGGCGAAGACTCCGAAACGGGCGAGATCCGAGACAATCATCAGCCGCCGGCGCGAGAGCCGATCGACCAGGGGGCCGAGCAGAAACCCGATGAGGACGATCGGCAGGATGTCCGCAATCAGGAGTGCCGCGATCCAGACGCCGGACTCGGTGCGCTCCTTGACGGCGAGCGTGAGCGCGATGAGCGCGATGTACGTGCCGAAGCTCGACCCCGCCGTAGCGAGGAAGAGGTATCCGAACGACGGTGACCGGCGAAGTAGGCCGAGACGGCTTGAGCTCTCCACGACCGCTGGTGACGGTACCACCTGTTTCAGTTTTCGACTACGGCTTTTCAGGCCGTGTCCTCAGTAGACATGGCTGCAAAGTTCGGCACTTGCGGCGGGCCGCCTGCCGTGCGAGAAGGCGCTGACTCAGACCGAAGTCCGACTCCAACGCCGTCTCAACGGCGCATCGCCTTCGCCATGCGCGCGGCCGTCAACCTCGCGAGCCTGCGCTCCTCGGCAGCCGGAGGAGGCGAGAGACCGGCCCCGTACACGACCGCGACCTGTGCGCGCGAATGCTGGAGCGCGACGAGGTCGAGATAGATGCGAACCCCCTCCCGGTCTGCCACCGCGCGGTACAGCACCGAGCGCTGCGCGAGCTTCGGAAACGCGACCTTCTTGAACGAGATCAGGCGGACGCTGGAGCCCCGGACCTCACGACGCAAGCCCTCTCGCAGGCACTTCTGTCCCGCGGCGCTCGTGCCCCGCCGCCACGACGCGTCGGAGTCCGCCTTCGACGTGTAGACGTAGGCGGTCGAGGTGACGAACTCGAGCCCGCCCGCGAAGGTCGGAGACTCCGCCTCGCCCGTCAAGGTCAGATCGGACTCGTCGAGCGCCGCACAGTAGAAATCGCTTCCGCCGCTCGAGGTCGGGCCGGAGGCAAACGCCGGGCTGACGTCGGACTTTCTGAGGAGCATCGACTTCGCGCGTGCCTGATCGGCAGGCGTGATCTCCTTCTGCGGATCGCCTCGGGCTGCGAACGCTGTTCCCGTCACGACGAGGGCCATGGCGAGTGTCAGGGAGAGTAGGCGGCGCACCGTTCTCAGCTTACGGATCGCTACGGCTCGTACGAGAGGTTCACGCGGAGCCAGCGCTCGACCTCCGCGACCTCGAAGCTTTTGCGGCTGGCGTAATCGACGACCTGGTCCTTCCCGACCCGCCCGACGGAGAAGTACCGAGCCTGCGGATGTCCGAAGTAGAGGCCGCTGACGCTCGCGGCAGGCGTCGTGGCACAGCTTTCGGTAAGACCGATGCCGGAGCGCCCGGCGTCGAGAAGCGTGAGCAACGTCCGCTTCTCGGAGTGGTCGGGGCACGCTGGATAGCCGTACGCGGGACGAATGCCGCGGAACTGCTCGCCGATCAGCTCGTCCCCGGACCGCGCTTCCTCGGGGGCGTACCACTCGCGCCGGGCGATCTCGTGCAGGCGCTCGGCGTACGCTTCCGCAAGACGGTCGGCGAGGGCGCGAACCATGATCGACTTGTAGTCGTCTTTATCGGCAGTGAAGCGATCGGCGAGCGTTTCAGCCCCGTGGATGGAGACCGCAAACGCGCCGACGTGGTCGGTGAAGCCCGTCTCTGCCGGCGCAACGTAATCGGCGAGCGAGCGGTTCGGACGCGAGTCGGCGTGGTCGGCCTGCTGGCGAAGCATCGGGAAGCGCACGCCGGCCTCGAGCACAACGTCGTCGCCGTCTGCGGACGCCGGCCAGAAGCCGTAGACGCCGCGTGCCTGCAGCGATCCGTCGGCGACGATCTCGTCCAGGAGCTCGTTCGCGGCGGCGAAAAGATCGCGGGCGACCGCACCCTTCTCCGGGTCGTCGAGAATCGCCGGATAGCGCCCCTTGAGCTCCCAGGCGTGGAAGAAGAACGTCCAGTCGACATAGCCGCGAATCGTGCCGATCTCCTCCTCCACGAGGCGCGATCCCGTGAAGGCCGGCACGGCGAGATCCTCCTCGTGCCAGTCGATTCGCGTCCGTCTGGTGCGCGCCTCGCGAAGCGAGAGCATGGGCTTCCGTCCACGCTCGGCATGGAGCGCGCGGAGCCGGTCCTGGTCGACGCGGTTCTCGGCGTCGAGCCGTGCGCGACGGTCGGCATCGAGCAAATCGCCGACCACGCCCACGACCCGTGATGCGTCGAGAACGTGGAGCGTCGGCTGCTCGTACTCGGGCGCGATTCGAACCGCGGTGTGCTGCTTCGACGTCGTCGCGCCGCCGATGAGGAGCGGCAGCTCGAAACCGCGCCGCTCCATCTCCTTCGCCACGCCGACCATCTCCTCGAGCGACGGCGTGATGAGGCCGGACAGCCCGACGACATCGCAGTCATGCTCGACGGCGACGTCGAGGATGCGATCCGCTGGGACCATCACGCCGAGGTCGATGACTTCGTAGCCGTTGCAGCCGAGCACGACGCCGACGATGTTCTTGCCGATGTCGTGCACGTCGCCCTTGACCGTCGCGAGCACGATGCGGGCCGCCGACGAGCGCTCCGTCTTCTCGGCCTCCATGTACGGCTCGAGGTACGAGACCGCGCGCTTCATAGCGCGGGCGCTCTTGACGACCTGCGGAAGGAACATCTTTCCCGCGCCGAAGAGGTCGCCGACGACCTTCATTCCGTCCATGAGCGGCCCCTCGATGACATCGAGCGGGCGAACTGCGTCGCGCCTCGCTTCCTCCGTGTCGTCCTCGATGAAGTCGACGATCCCGTGCACGAGCGCGTATGCGAGCCGCTCGCCGACCGGGGCTTCGCGCCACGAGAGGTCGAGCTCGCGCTCCATCGCACCGCCGGTCACCGTGGTCGCGTACTCGACGAGCCGCTCCGTCGCGTCTCCGCGGCGGTCGAAGAGGACGTCCTCGACCCGCTCGAGCAGCTGAGGCTCGACGTCCGCGTACACCGCGAGCTGGCCGGCGTTGACGATGCCCATGTCGAGGCCCGCGCGAATCGCGTGGTAGAGGAACGAAGCGTGCATCGCCTCGCGCACGGGGTCGTTCCCCCGGAACGCGAAGGAGAGATTCGAGATGCCGCCGGAGACGAGTGCTCCCGGGCACCGCTCCTCGAGCAGCGGGATCGCGTCGATGAACGCCTTTGCAAACAGCGCGTGCTCCTCGATGCCGGTCGCCACTGCGAGGACATTCGGATCCATGATCACGTCCTCCGGGGCGAAGCCCGCCGAGCCGGTAAGGAGGTCGTACGCGCGGCCGAGAATCTCGACCTTCCGTTCGACGGTGTCAGCCTGGCCCTGCTCGTCGAAGGCCATAACGACGACCGCGGCGCCGTAACGGCGGATCGTCTGCGCCTGCTCGAGGAAGAGCGCCTCTCCCTCCTTGAGCGAGATCGAGTTGACGATCCCCTTGCCCTGAAGGCACTTGAGGCCTGCCTCGAGCGCACCGAAGCGCGAGCTGTCGACCATCACGGGCAGACGCGCCGCCTCGGGCTCGGTCGCGACGAGATTGAGGAACGTCGTCATCGCCTGCTCCGCGTCGAGCAGGTCGGCGTCCATGTTGACGTCGAGCATGTTCGCGCCGCCTCTCACCTGCTCGAGCGCAACGTCGACCGCACTCTGGAAGTCGTTCGCCTCGATCATGCGCCGGAACTTCGCCGAACCGGTGACGTTCGCGCGCTCCCCGACGACGACGAAGCCCGTGTCCGGGCGGATCACGAAGGGATCGAGCCCGGAGAAGCGCGGCAGGCGTGACGGCTCCGGCACTCGGCGCGGCGGAAGACCCTCGACGGCGCGCGCGATCGCGTGCGTGTGATCCGGCGTCGTGCCGCAGCACCCGCCGACGAGGTTGACGAGCCCGTCCTCGGCGAACGCGCGCAGGAAGCGGCTCGTGTCGTCGGCATCCTCGTCGTGGAGTCCGAGCTCGTTCGGGAGGCCCGCATTCGGATGGCAGGACACGTAGGTCGAGGCGACGTTCGAGAGGCCCTCGAGGAACGGCCGCATCTCGGTGGCGCCGAGTGAGCAGTTGACGCCGACGATGAGCGGCTCGGCGTGCTCGACCGAGATCCAGAACGCGTCCGAGGTCTGCCCGGAGAGATTGCGCCCGCTCTTGTCGACCGCAGTGAACGAGATCCAGAGCGGAAGCTCGGGCGCGACGTCGCGTGCGGCGACGATCGCAGCCTTGGCGTTGAGCGTGTCGAAGACGGTCTCGATCAGCAAGAGGTCGACGCCGCCGTCGCGGAGAGCGGCAATCTGCTCCTCGTACGCCTCGCGCACCTGGTCGAAGGTCACAGCTCGGTAGGCGGCGTCGTCCACACGTGGGGAGAGCGAGAGCGTGATGTTGAGCGGGCCGACCGAGCCCGCGACGAAGCGGGGTTTGTCGGGCGTTCTCGCCGTCCACTCGTCCGCGACCCGGCGCGCCAGGCGCGCGCCCTCGAGGCTCATCTCGCCGGCGAAGTCCTCGAGCGCGTAGTCCGCCTGCCCGATGCGCGTCGCCGTGAACGTGTTCGTCGTCGCGATGTCCGCGCCGGCGTCGAAGTACGCGTCGTGGATCTCGGCGACCGTGTCGGGCCGAGTCAGATTGAGAAGATCCGGGTCGCCCTTGACGTCGCGCGAGTGGTCCGAGAAGCGCTCCCCCCGGTACTCCTCCTCGGAGAACCCGCGACGGTGGATGAGCACGCCCCAGGCCCCGTCGAGCACGAGGATTCGCTCGGCGAGGAGGTGCTCGATCTGGCTGCGGGTGTCCTTCACGATTCGGCTCCCGCCTGAAGAGGTCGGGAGCCGGGAAAGGCCCTCTGGCTCTTTAGGCGTTTGGTAACCCGGTCGCCAAGCTGCCGTTCAAATCTCTCCGGGGTTGCCTCAGGCTAGCGAATACGGCTCCGCCCAGGCAATTCCTTGCGCTACCCGGTCGTGCGGCCCGAGACCGTGAGCTGGTTCTCGGCGTGGATGACGCGCTGCTCGAGCTGCCAGCGGTCGGCCTGCGACTCGCCCGCATCGACCTTCTCGAGCTCGGCCTTCGCAGCCTCGAGCTGGCCTCGCGCCCGCTCGTCGTCGATCTCCTTCACGCTCACCGCGTCGTCCACGAGCGCGAGGGCGCGATCGAGCTCCACCTTGAAGAAGCCCGGGCCGGTCGCGAACTCGAGGATCTCGTTCGGGCTCGTGTGGATGCGGGTGGAGCCGGCCTTGAGCGTCGCGACCAGAGGCGCGTGTCGCGCGAGCACGCCGATCTCACCCGCCGCGCCGGGAACGACGATCATCTCCGCCTCGCCGTCGAACGCCGCGCCGTCGGGCGTGACGAGCGCGACGTCGAACTTCGGGTGCGACTCGGCCACGCCCCGGCTCGTTACGCGGCGACCGCTTCGGCGGCACGCGCCTTCTCGACCGCGTCCTCGATGGTGCCGACCATGTAGAACGCCGACTCCGGCAGGTCGTCGTGCTCCCCGGCGATGATCGCCTGGAAGCTGCGGATGGTGTCCTCGAGCTTCACGTACTTGCCGGGCGTTCCCGTGAACTGCTCGGCGACGAAGTTCGGCTGCGAGAGAAACCGCTCGATCCTACGCGCCCTCGCGACCACGACCTTGTCCTCGTCGGTCAGCTCGTCCATGCCGAGGATGGCGATGATGTCCTGCAGGTCGGCATAGCGCTGGAGAATCTGCTGGACGAGCGTCGCCACCTCGTAGTGGTCGTCGGAGACGACTCCGGGTTGGAGCGCGCGCGATACCGACTTGAGCGGGTCGACCGCCGGGTAGATTCCCTTCTCCACGATCGAGCGCTCGAGCACCACAGTCGAATCGAGATGCGCGAAGGTGTTGGCCGGAGCGGGATCGGTGAGGTCGTCGGCGGGAACGTAGATCGCCTGCACGGAGGTCACGGAACCGGTGCGCGTCGACGTGATTCGCTCCTGGAGCTGGCCCATCTCGGTCGCGAGCGTCGGTTGATAGCCGACGGCGCTCGGCATGCGGCCGAGGAGCGCCGAGACCTCCGAGCCCGCCTGCACGAAGCGGAAGATGTTGTCGATGAAGAGCAGCACGTCCTGACCCTGGTCGCGGAAGTACTCGGCCATCGTCAACCCGGAGAGTCCGACCCGCAGCCGCGCGCCCGGCGGCTCGTTCATCTGGCCGTAGACGAGCGCGACCTTGTCGATCACGCCTGACTCGGTCATCTCGAGCAGAAGGTCGTTTCCCTCTCGCGTGCGTTCACCTACGCCGGCGAACACGGAGACGCCGCCGTGCTGCTGGGCGACGTTGTGGATCAGCTCCTGGATGAGAACGGTCTTGCCCACCCCGGCGCCGCCGAAGAGGCCGACCTTCCCGCCCTTGACGTACGGAGCGATGAGGTCGATGACCTTGATCCCCGTCTCGAACGTCTCGATCTTCGGCACGAGATCGCGGAAAGCTGGAGGATCGCGGTGGATCGCCCAACGCTCCGCGTCGTCCGGAAGCTCCCCCTTCTCGTCGATCGGCTCGCCGATGACGTTCCACAGCCTGCCGAGCGTCGGATCGCCCACCGGAACCGAGATCGGCCCCTCGGTGTCCACGCAGACCGCGCCCCGCGAGAGCCCGTCCGTCGAGTCCATGGCGACTGCGCGAACGCGATCGTCGCCGAGGTGCTGCTGCACCTCCGCGATCAGCGTCCGCGTCGAGCCGTCCTGCCCCGCGATCTCGATCGAGAGGGCGGTGTAGATCTCGGGAAGCTGGTCCGAGAAGACGGCGTCGATGACGACGCCCTTGATCTCGATGATTCGACCCGTGTTTCGGCCGTCGGGCTCTTGCATGTTGGGCATTCGAGTCCTCGGAAGACGATTCTAGAAGAAGGCGGCCCGCGCCAGGGCCGAACGAGCGCCCGGAGTCTATCGAACGGACGCGGAGCACTACGACGCTGAGAAGCCCTGGATGCTTGACCGGACATTGGCGCGCAGCCGAGGGCGGTCATGACCAAGCCGGGCGTCGCACGCACGCGTCGTGCAGGCTTGAAAGCCTGTGCGGCGCGCGTGGGTGGCGATCCGGCGCAGCGTCGTGGCCGTCATCGGGCCCGCGCGAGTTTCCGGTCAAGCATCTAACTGCACGACGCTTGGAACGTCTACAGAGACGTGCGCGTAAGCTCGTTTCTGCCCGAGGTCTGTCACCGGACCCGCCAACACGTCTCGATACGACTCGACTCGACGCTGTCCGAGCTCGAAGAGGCGCTCGCGACGGCGCACCTCGCGAGGTGCGCGGCATGTAGCGAGTTCGCGAGCGATCTCGAGGGCTTCACCGAGACGCTGCGGACGGCGCCGCTTGCCGAGCCGTCGATGCCCTTCGAGCTTCCGCGCCGTCCCAGCCGTTTCAGCGCGGCGCGAGCAAGCTCGGCCGCAGTTGCGGCAATCACCGTGACCGTCGCGCTGAGCGGGATCACCCTCAGCGGGGTCGTCGGCATCGATCCCGCGCCGGCTCGGATCTCCGCATCGGACGTCGAGAGCGCCCACGACCGCATGCTCCTGAAGGAGCAGCTGATGCGGGAGATCGACACCGCGAATGTTCCGCTGAAGAAAGGAGTCCCTCGCGGCTTCGAGGCCGCCAAGGACGCTACCGTGAATGCCACCGGGAGTTCACGATGACGGAGGTGGAAGCTATGTGACAACCCGGTCGGGTGACGCGACATCGTGCCCGTAGACGACTCGTGACAGACCCGACAATCGGTTAGGATGCCAGCCTTGCGCCGACCATATGAGGCGCATAGGGCGAAACCTCAAGGAGGGAACGCATGCGAAAGCGAACGAGATGGTCTCTGTGGGCGACTGCCCTCGTGGCCATCGCAGTTATCGTCATCGGTTCGGCGGCAGGAGGCACGCAGCAGAGAGCCCAGAACCTGCGGGTCCTCGACCTCGGCGTCGCGTCGACGCTCGACCCGGGCCTCGCCACCGACACGACGTCGTCCAACATGATCCAGGCGCTCTTCGAGCCGCTCGTGCGGTTCGGTCCGCCACCGCAGCTGAAGGCGGTACCGGCAGCTGCCGAGAGCTGGACCGTGAAGGGCAACAACGTCACGATCAAGCTCCGCAAGGACCTCAAATGGACGAACGGGCAGCAGGTGACCGCCTCGGACTACGTGTATTCGTGGCTGCGGGCGATCTCGCCCGAGCTCGCGAGCGTGTACGCGTACCAGTTCTTCGGCATCCGAGGAGCCGAGGCGTACAACAGCTGCAAGGAGAACTGCGCAGCCGTGCGCTCGCAGGTCGCGATCAAAGCACTGAACAAGACCTCGTTCCAAGTGACGTTGATCGCGCCCCAGGCCTGGTTCATCCAGCAGCTGAACCACGACTCGTTCATCCCGGTGCATAGGGCGACGGTCGAGAAGTTCGGCGAGAAGTGGACCGAGCCCGAGAACATCGTCACGTTCGGCCCCTTCAAGCTCGCTTCCTGGAAGAAGGATGCCGAGATCGTCCTCGTCAAGAACACCAAGTGGCGTGACGCCAAGAGCGTCAAGCTCAACAGGGTCACGCTCACCGGGCTCAGCGACGCGG
>JBOHBA010000344.1:0-5809 GCA_050698095.1 Gaiellaceae bacterium | reverse complement strand
GGGTGAGACTCGTCTGGAGAGCCGAGAAGACCGGCTGGGCCGCGATTTGCAACACCGTGTTCCCGCAGCACTCGATCAGCGTTGCGTGGAAGTCGCGGTTCTGGACGAACTCCGATTGGCTGTCGAGTGGTGGCTTGCTCGAGGGAATAGCACTCTTCAGCCGCTCGACGTCCTCGAGCGTGCGTCGGCGTGCAGCGAATCGCGCAGCCGGCACCTCGAGCAGCTCGCGGGCCTCGATCAGCTCCTCGAGCGTGAGATCGCGCGCGTCGGCGAGGAGCGCGAAGTTCGAGCTGAGCGAGTCCGAGATGTGGTCGACGGACGGCATGGTGACGAAGCTGCCGCCACTGGCGCCCTTCGTCGTTCGGATCAGACTCTGTGCTGCGAGCAGACGGAGAGCCTCCCGAACCGTCGCCCGGCTCACCCCGACCTCGGCCGAGAGGCGCGTCTCAGTGGGAAGTCGCTCGCCCTGCGCGAGGCGACCGGAGACGATCAGCTCCCGGAGCTGGTCGGCGACCTGCTCGTAGCTCTTCCGCACCCGCTGCACTGTCGGGCCTGAGGCACGCTCCACCGGGCGCTCCTCGCTAGGACATGCCGAACTCGACGTTTCCGGCCACCGACACGGGCTTGTTCTCGATCGGCAAACCGTCCTCGAAGTACGTCGTGAGCGACTTCACAGGCGGGCTGGCACGGAGCTGCTCCCGGAGCGCCGCCGTTGCCGTCTCGTCGATCTCGAGCGTCACCTCGTCTGCGAAGACGACGCCGTATGCGTCGCGGGCGAGCTCGATCGTAGTGAAGTCGTCGAGGACGTCCTCCCGCACCGCTTCGGCAGGCCGATCCAGCGGATCGCCGTAGCCGGCCGCGTTGGGCTCCCGGAACTCGATGAACTCGCCCGCGCCGAACGGGACTCCGGTCACTTTCGCCGGGAGGATCTCCTGGAGCTCTGTGTCGGGGTTCTTCCGGCAGGAAGCGACGAGCCCGTCCCAGCCGCCGAAGATGCCCCGCGGCGGGTCGTACTGGCGATCGCCCTCGCTGGAGTAGACGCCGTCCACGAGGAAGCGATTGCGGCGGACGATGCCAATCCCTCCACGCCAGCGACCGGGCGAGGCCGGCTCGGGCCGAAGCTCGTACTGGTCGCAACGGATCGGGAAGCGCATGTCCAGCTCCTCGATCGGGTTGTTCCGCGTGTTGGCCATCAGGTTGTCGACGGAGTCCATCGCGTCCTTGCCGTGGCGTCCGCCGTACGACCCCTCGTTGACCTCGAGGTAGAGCCAGTACTCGCCCATCTCCTCCGAGAAGCCCGAGTAGGCGCAGAAGTGGAGGCCCGCGGAGTTCCCTGCCGTCACTCCCTCGGGCAGCGCATCCGCCAGCGCGAGGATGGTGTTGTCGACGACGCGCTGCACTTGGCAGAAGCGTGAGAAGCATGCACGCGGGAACGTCGGGTTGTAGATCGTGCCCTTCGGTGCGATCACCTTCACCGGCCGGAACACGCCGTCGTTCTGCGGCACGTGCTCGGGGAACGTGGTCTCGTCGAGCAGGATCGTGCGCACCGCGTAGTACGCGCCGACGAGCAGCGACCCTTCGTACGGCACGTTGTAGCCCGTCGGCACCTCGGGGTTCGAGCCCGTGAGGTCGATCGTGATCTCGTCCCCTTCGACGATCACCTTCGTCTCGACGCGGAGCGGGATACCACGGTTGCGGGCGTCGTCGTCGAGCCACCCCGTCGGCGCCTGGTACACGCCGTCCGGGAGCTTGCGGATCTCCTCGCGCAGCATGCGCTCCGAGTAGTCCATCCAGTCGTACGCGGCGCTCATCACCACGTCCACGCCGTAGCGCTGCACCAGCCGCAGGAAGCGCTCGCGGCCCAACTGGCACGCGGCCATCATCGCGTTCATGTCGCCGCGGTTCATCGTCTCCGTGCGGACGTTGTCGAAGACCATCTTGTCGAGATCCTCGTTCAGTTCTCCCGCGCGATACCACCGCAGGCTGTCGTAGATCTTCGCCTCCGCGTACATGTCGAAGCAGTCGGCGTTGATCCCGGGGAACGAGCCGCCCACGTCGAGCACGTGTGCCGTCACCGCGGTGAAGCCGAGGTGCTCGCCCTCGTGGAAGATGGGAACTGCGACCGCGATGTCGGGGCTGTGGGAAGCGCCGTAGTACGGGTGGTTGTGGATGATGACGTCGCCCTCCTCGAGCTTCCCCTCGAGGTTGCGCATGAAGCCGCGGATGTACCAGGGCAGCGAGCCGATGTGCATCGGCGTCGAGTCCGACTCGCAGAGCTCGCGCCCCTCGGCGTCGAAGACACCTGCGCCCAGGTCCTCGGACTCGCGAATGATCGACGAGTACGACATGCGGAAGAGGACCCCCGCCATCTCCTTGGCGATCGCGTGGAACGCGCCGCCGAGGACGCGCAGAGTGATCGGGTCTACCTCCACTCGCTCGAGGGCCGGCGGCCCGGGATGCTTGCCTAGCTCGTATTCGAGTACCGACATCTCCCTCCTAACGTCCGGTCACGGCGGACATCGCGGCCACGGCCTGGGCCTCGGCGGATGCGCCGACCTCGATGACGATGTTCCCGAACCGGTCGAGGCTCGCCTCGATCCCGGGCGGGATGATCGTCGTGGAGTCGTACTGCGTGACGATCGCCGGGCCGACCAGGCGGTTCCCGGCCTGTAACGCGTCGCGGTCGTAATAGAGCGTCGGTAGCCGCTCGAGCGAGGCGTCGACGCGGAACCACGCCTCACCCTCGTGGCGCAGCGCCTTGTCGGGCGACTCGTCCCCGGCCTCGATCTCCGGAGCGGCCAGATCGGGCATCAGACCGATGCCGCGCACGCGGATATTCGGGACCTCGATGTCCTGCTCCTCGAAGCGGCGCGAGTACTCGCGCTCGTGGATGTCGTGGAAGTCGCGGCGCACGCCTTCGACCCACACGTCGTCGATGGCACCCGACGGCGCGTCGACGCGCAGCTCGTACCCTTGACCGAGGTAACGGCACTCGGCGATGCGCTGGACGACGATCTTCTCCTCCGGTACGCCGTCCTCCCGGAGCTGCGCGAGGGCGAGCTCCTCGAGCTCCTCGAACCGACGTTCGAGCGCCTGCGCGTCGAGCTTCGAGAGCCGCTGGTACGTCGTTGCGACGTACTCGTACACCATGTCCGTGGCCAGCAGGCCCATCGCTGCCGCGATGCCGGGGTGCGGCGGGACGAGCACCTGCGGGGTCCCCACCTCGATTGCGATCTGCGCCGCCCACAGCGGGCCGGCGCCGCCCTCGGCCACGAGGACGAAGTCGCGCGGGTCGAATCCCTTTCGCACCGAGTTCTCCTCGATCGATTGCACCATCGAGTGGGAGAGGATCTGCACCGCGCCCATGGACGCCTCCTCCACCGTCATGCCGAGCGTCTGCGCGGGGCCTTCTTCGAATGCCGCGCGCGCGAGGTCGGCGTGCAGCGTCATGCCTCCGCCCAGGAACGCCTCCGGCGAGAGCCATCCGAGGTTGACCATCGCGTCGGTCGCGGTCGGCTCGCTGCCGCCACGGCCGTAGGCGGCCGGCCCGGGGATCGCGCCCGCCGAGCGAGGGCCGACGCGATAGATCCCGCCGGCGTCGACGTACGCGATCGAGCCGCCGCCGGCGCCGATCGTGTCGACGTCGACCATCGGGATCATCGCCTGGTACGGGCCCACCTTCGTGTCCAGGAGGTGCTTCATGCGCAGCTTGCCGCCCTGCGCGAGGCCGATGTCCGCGGACGTGCCGCCGACGTCGAGGGTGATGACGTTCGCGTAACCCGCCAGCTTGCCCGCCCAGATCCCGCCGACCACACCTGCCACCGGCCCCGACATCAGCAGGTTGACGGGCCGCTTGGTGGCGGCCTCCGCCGTCGCGACACCGGAGGCCGAGGTCATGAGGTGGAGACCCGTGCGGACGCCGAGCTTCGTCAGCTGTTCCTGGAGACGTGAGACGTAGGTCGCGACCTTGGGGCCGACGTACGCGTTGAGCCCGACGGTCGAGAAGCGCTCGTACTCGCGGTATTGCGGCAGCACCTCCGAGGAGACCGAGAGGAACGCCTCCGGGAACTCCTCCCGCACGATCTCGGCAACGCGTTCCTCGTGGGTGGCGTTGAGGAACGAGAAGAGGAAGCAGACCGCCACGGCGTCGACGCGCGCCTCCTTGAGCTTGCGCACCTGCTCGCGCGCCTTCTCCTCGTCGAGCGGCACCAGCACGGAGCCGTCCTTCGTGATCCGCTCGGGGACCGTCAGGCGGTAGCGGCGTCGCACGACCGGGTACCTCTGCCACGGCAGGTCCTGGTAGTTGGAGAAGTTGAGCGGCTTCTTGTGGCGCGCGATGTGGAGGATGTCGCGGTAGCCCTCCGTCGTGATCATGCCGACGGTGGCTCCACTGTGCTCGATCACGATGTTCGTCGCGATGGTCGTCCCGTGGAACACCTGGTCGAGCGAAGCAGGGCTCTGGCCGGCTGTGCCGGCGATCTCGCTGATGCCCTGAACGGTGCCCAAGGACGGATCGTCGGGGGTCGTCGGGAGCTTGTGCACGTGCACGACACCGGCTTCGTCGTCGACGTACACGAGGTCGGTGAACGTGCCGCCGACGTCGACACCCACGCGCTTCAGGACGCACCTCCCGGCAGGAGCACGATCTTCCCGAAATGCTCGCGCCGCTCCATCGTCGCCATCGCCTCCCGCGCCTCCTCGAGCGGGAAGGTCGCGTGGACGAGCGGCTCGATGAGTCCCTGCACGGCGAGCCTCAGGCAGGTGGCGACCTCCTCGCGCGTGTAGACGAAGGAGCCGATCACCTGCTTCTGGCCACGGAAGAAGGGGATGATGTCGAAGGGGACGACCTCACCGCTGTGCGCGCCGCAGATGACGAGGCGGCCGTCCTTCGCCAGGGAGTCGAGGCCCCACTGGAAGCTGTCGCCGCCGACGTGCTCGTACACGACGTCGGCGCCCATCCCATCCGTGACATGCATCACCTCGGCGACCACGTCCTGCTTGCTGTAGTTGATCCCCACGTCCATGCCCAGGCGCCGCGCGTGCTCGAGCTTCTCGTCCGAGGAGGCATTGCCGATGACGAACGCGCCGGCGAGCTTGGCGAGCTGGACCGCGGCCGAGCCGATGCCGCTCCCGACCGAGTTGATCAGCACCGTTTCGCCCGGCTGCAGCTTGGCGCGCGCGAACAGCATGTGCCATGCGGTCGCGAACGCGATCTGGAGCGCCGCGGCGGACTCGTCGGAGATCTCGTCGGGGACGCGCATGAGATGCCGTGCGGAGCACGCGAGCTTCTCCGCGTAGCCGCCCGACGTCGAGAAGCTGATGAAGCCGGGCGTCAGGCACAGCGACTCCCGGCCCGTACGGCAGTAGCGGCACCGGCCGCAGGTGTCCATCAGGTACGGCAGCACGCGGTCGCCGACCTGCCATTCCTCGACGCCGTCGCCCAGCTCCGAGATCCGGCCGACGACCTCGACGCCGAGTATGAAAGGCGGCTCGACCGGGAAGCGGGAGACACCTTCGCGGATGTCGACGTCGAGGTGGTTGAGGGCGCTCGCGCCGACGTCGATCGTCACCTCTCCCGGGCCTGGGCGGGGGTCCTCGACGTCCTCGAGCCGGAGGACGTCCAGCCCTCCGAACTCGTGAAAGACGATAGCTCTCACCGACGCTTCCTCCCTTGTGGACCGTGCCAACTTGTGTTTATGTCTGACATTCGCAAGTCTGTCAACCGCGATGTCGACGATCGAGACTGCCCGCTCCTTTCTCTTCGCGCCGGGTAACGACGAGCGGAAGCTGCGAAACGCTCTCGCCTCGG
>JBOHBA010000343.1:0-2441 GCA_050698095.1 Gaiellaceae bacterium | reverse complement strand
CGGGACGTCCTGGCCCGACGCTGCATAGAGCCTCTAACACAATGGGGCCTCGTCGACGGTGCGTGCTGGGTGGTGCGAGGCAAGGACGCAGGGAGCACCAATATGCAGGCATATTGGTGCGACTGAGGACGCCGCATCGCGCCGCCCAGCACGTGCCGGCGGCTCAGAGCTTCATTGTGTTAGAGGCTCTTAGGCCACCTCGCCGGCGCGCGCGCAGATCAGGACGAGAGCTCCGCTTCCAGCAGCTCCCGGAGAGCGGCGAGTCCGGCCTCGATGTTCTCCACCGAGTTCGCGTACGACACCCGCAGGTACCCCTCACCGTACTCGCCGAACGACGTGCCGCTTACAACCGCGACGCCGGCTCGCTCGAGCGAGAGCGAAGCGAGCTCACGCGCAGCCACGCCTGTGCCGGTGACGTTCGGAAAGGCATAGAAGGCGCCGCGAGGCATGACGCAGCTCACGCCCGGAAGGTCGTTCAGCCCCGCGACCACCACATCGCGGCGGCGACGGAACTCCTCGACCATCGACCGCACGCCCTCCCACGGCCCCTCGAGCGCAGCCACCCCGGCGAGCTGCATCGCGGGAGGCGTGCAGGAGACGGTGTTGATGATCAGCCGCGTGATCGGTTCGACCAACGGCTCCGGGAGGGCGGCGTAGCCGAGCCTCCAGCCGGTCATGGCGAACGTCTTCGAGAAGCCGTCGAGCAGGATCGTGCGTTCGGCGAGGTCGCCGTAGCGCGCGATCGAGTCGTGAGACCCGTCGTACACCATCTCCGAGTAGACCTCGTCCGAGAGGATCCACGCGTCGGACGCCCCGAGCACCTCGGCGATTGCGGCCATCTCGCCAGACTCGATCACGCCACCTGTCGGGTTCGCAGGCGAGTTCAAGATCACGAGCCGCGTTCGTGGCGACATACGCGCAGCCAGATCCTCCGCCGTCAGGGCAAACTCGCGCTCCTCGCTCAACGGCAACGGCACGGGTGTCGAGCCGAAGTAGCGGATCACCGACTCGTAGATCGGGAAGCCCGGATTCGGATAGATCACCTCGTCGCCGGGGTCGCAGGTCGCCATCACCGCGTAGCCCAGGAACGGCTTTGCTCCGGTGGTTACCACCACGCGCGCGGGATCCACCGGAATCTGCCGCGAACGCGACAGATAGGAGGCGCACGCTTCCCGCAGCTCCGGGATGCCCGGTGCGGGGCAATAGGCGGTGTGTCCGTCGCGAAGCGCCTTGGCGCACGCCTCTTTGATGTGGTCTGCCGTGTCGAAGTCGGGCGCACCGATCCCGAGGTGGATGATCCGACGACCCTCGGCCTCCAGTTGCTTCGCTCGAGCCAGCACGTCGAACGCCGTCTCGGTACCGAGCCGGTTCAAGCTGTCGGAAAGCCTCATCTGGCGTTGTTCTGAGCTGACCATGGACACCACGCTATCCGGGCGGCCGCGTGACCGCTCCCTCGGAGGCCGATGATACGAGCGCTGCGTACTTCGCGAAGACTCCAGCCGCGTAGCGCGGCGGTGGAGCGCTCCAGTCGCGGAGGCGCGCCGCGATCTCGTCGTCCGTGAGCTCCACCCGCAGCTCACGCCCCTCGACGTCGACGACGATCGTGTCGCCGTCCTGCAGCGCGGCGATCGGCCCACCCCGGACAGCCTCCGGAGAGACGTGGCCGATCATGAGCCCGTGCGTGGCTCCCGAAAACCGTCCGTCCGTGACGAGCGCGATCTCGTCGCCGAGTCCCTCGCCGACGATCGCGGCGGTCACGTGGAGCATCTCGCGCATGCCCGGGCCGCCTGCCGGGCCCTCGTAGCGGATCACGACGACGTCGCCGGCGCGAAGGCTCCGGTCCTTGACCGCGGCGAAGCACGCCTCCTCCGAGTCGAAGACCCGCGCAGGCCCGCGGTGTAGGAGCCGCTCGTGTCCCGCGAGCTTCACTACGCAACCCTCGGGGGCAAGGTTGCCGCGGAGGATCGCAAGCCCGCCCGTCGGCTTGAGCGGTGTCTCGATCGGGACGACGACCTCCTGGCCCGGCCGCTCGACGACCGCTGTCGCGATCTCGCCGAGGGTTCTTCCGTCGACGTTCGGCGCGTCGCCGTGGAGGAGCCCGGCCTTCACGAGCTCGCGGGCTACGAGCGCGACTCCTCCGGCCTCATGTACGTCGGTCGCGACGAACCTGCCCGCCGGTTTCAGGCTCGCGACGACCGGGGTACGTGCGGCGATCCGGTCGAAGTCCTCGAGCTCGAACGGGATCCCGAGCTCGCGCGCGATCGCGAGCAGATGGAGGACGCCGTTCGTGGAGCCACCGGTCGCCGCAACCGCCGCGATCGCGTTCTCGAGTGCCTGGCGCGAGAGAATCTGGCGAGGCCGGAGCCCGCGCCGCAGGAGATCCATCACCAGCACGCCGGCCTGTTGGGCAACATCTGATTTGTCCGTGGCCAGGGCCGGCA
>JBOHBA010000342.1:0-2121 GCA_050698095.1 Gaiellaceae bacterium | reverse complement strand
CCGTTGCTCCCTCCAATCGATGTGACTTCGCCGTTTGCGCTTCTTCTTTGCCACGCGGCTCCTGTCATCGCCCACTATCGCGAACGCTATCGCGCGCTGACGAGCGAGCCTCTCTAGCCTGAGAAATGGAGCGGCATGGGCCCGGTGGCCCAGCGGGTCTTCAAAACTCGTGCGGTCGTGCAACCCACGGCTCGGTCGGTTCGACTCCGGCGCCGCTCCGTCGTCAGCCGCTCGTCGTATCGCCCGACCCGGCTTCCTCGAGGGCGGGCCGCGCACCTCGCCGGCCGGGGATCGCTCGGGCAGCGAAGTACGCAAGCCAGATCAGGCAGACGGCAAGCGCTTCGCCCACGGTCGCTGCGAGCCGGGTCGCAAGCGCGATCCCCGTCGCGGCGCCGCCACCGTAGCGCGGCGCGAGCACCGCGATGAGCGCGCCCTCCCGCGCCCCCAGGCCGCCGGGCAAGAACGGCACGACGAAGCCGATCAGATACGCGACGGAGTACGTCGCGATGGCCCAGACGAGACCGGGTGACGATTCGTTCGTGAGGCCGTTCAGGAGCACGAGGAGACCGAGGCCGGTGCCGATCCACGCAATGAGGTTCACGAGCACCACGAGCACGACGTGCCGGCCACGCAGGATCGGCGTGTCGATACGGAAACGACGCAGCACGGCCTGCGCCCAGCGCCCGAGGAAGGCCGGGCGCAGAGCCACGGCAAGCAAGAGCACAGGCATGGCGACCGCGAGACCGAGCCACGGCGGACCACTCCCGAGCACGGCGAATCCGAGCAGGAACGCGCATGCGCCCGCCGTCAAAGAGCCGAGATGCTCGTACGCCTCCGCCGCGAGGACCTGCTCGCGCGTCGCAGCGACCCGCTCGCGCTCGCGAACGCGGTAGACGACGGCGAGCGCCCCACTCGGCGCGTAGCGCAGGACGTACGAGTGCGCCCAGATCACCATCGCCTCGCCGAACGGGGCACGGGCGTTCAGGAGCCGGAGAATGATCCAGAACGTCATGGCTTGCGCAAGCGGAGCGGCGGAGAAACAGACCGCGCTGAGGAGAAGCGTCTTCCACGAGCCTTCCCAGTCGAGCTCCGTGATCGCGGCCCACTGGCTCTTGACCGCGATCACCAGCCCGATCACGACGCCGACGAGGGCGATCCAGTGGAACCAGTGGTTGAGCCACGCCCAGAGCTTCCGTAGAGCTTCCTTCACCGCCACACCTCTGGACGCCATGCGCCGGCGGACAGCCGTGCGGCATCGGACTCCGGATACTCGTCGAGCGCGATGCCTGCGAGCTCGAGCGTCACGGAGAACAGGTCGAGCGTCCGCAGCGGCCGAGACGGCAGCGGTGCACTCGAAAGCACGGGAACGACCGTGTGGTCTCGATGCAGACCGCCATGTGACGCGTGGTGCTCGGGCCACTCGCTCTTCGTCCGCAGGTCGAAACCGGTTGCAGCCGAGACGAGGAGGTCTCCTGTTCGCTCGGACGCGAACAACGAGGTGAGCGCGAACGCGGCATCCGGCTGCCGTTCGCCGGCGGTCAGCTCCAGCGCCTCCGCGGGAGTCGCGCCGTCGAAGCTCGCTGCGAAGCCCGGACCCTTCTGGAAGAGACCGCCCGCACCAAGTCCGACTCGGCCGACGCCTTCCCGCGTCCACAGCTCCGCCGTGTGCGCGTCCTCACCTCTGAGCGCGACGCTGTCGATCCCCTCGATCTCGAGGAGCTGAGCTGCGAGCGTGCTGCAACGTTCAGGAGTGGGCAGGTCCGTCCATCCCTGCTCCCCACGGAGGTAGACGTTCGCCATCCCGTTCCCCGACTCGCACACGACGGCCTCGGGGAAGCGCTTCGTGATGACCGGAAACGCGATTGTCGTCCCCTCGAGCTCCTCGACGATCGCTCGGAGGTCGAGGTGCGTATGCGTGTCGGTCAGACCGTGGTCGGCGGAGAGCAGGATCTCCCCTTCGAAGCCTTCGAGCTTCTCCGCCAGCTGCCGATCGATCTCCTCGAGCGCGCGCCGGGGCCGCTCGCTCGCGATTCCGAAAGTGTGGCCGAGCTCGTCGACGGAGGGGAAGACCGCGAAGACGATCTCGCGGCCCTTGCCGAGCGCCCGGCCGAGCTTCCACGA
>JBOHBA010000341.1:0-4917 GCA_050698095.1 Gaiellaceae bacterium | reverse complement strand
GTGTACAACGTCCCGAAGGACATCGACGACGAGATCGCCCGGCTCAAGCTCGCGACCATGGGTATCGAGATCGACGTGCTGACGGAGGAGCTGGCCCGGTACCTCGCGAGCTGGGACGAGGGGACGTAGGCCCGACGACCTGGTGGTCGCTCCGGGAAGTCCAGTGCCCATCCGCCGGCGAGAACCGAGCAGGCCTATGTCCCCTCGTCCCAGCTCGCCAGGTACCGGGCCTGCTCCTCCGTCAGCACGTCGATCTCGATACCCATGGTCGCGAGCTTGAGCCGCGCGATCTCGTCGTCGATCTCCTTGGGCACGTCGTACACACGCCGCTCGAGCGTCGCCGCATTCGCGATGACCCACTCCGAGGCGAGCGCCTGGTTCGCGAAGGACATGTCCATCACGAGCGCCGGGTGCCCCTCCGCGGCGGCGAGGTTGACTAGGCGCCCTTCGGCGATCAGGTAGATACGCCGTCCGTCGGCGAGCGTGAACTCGTCGACCAGCGCCCGGGCTTCGCGAGCCTCGACAGCGAGATCCCGAAGCGCCCCGATCTCGATCTCGACGTTGAAGTGGCCGGTGTTGGAGAGAATCGCTCCGTCCTTCATCCGCTCCAGATGCGATCGGGCGATCACGTTCTTGTCCCCGGTCGCCGTGCAGAAGAGGTCGCCGACCTCGGCTGCCCGATCCATCGAGAGCACCTCGAAGCCGTCCATCGCCGCCTCGAGGGCACGGACCGGATCGACCTCGGTCACGATCACGTGCGCGCCCATCCCGCGAGCCCGCATCGCAACCCCGCGTCCCGTCCAGCCGTACCCGGCGACGACGAAGCGCTTGCCTGCGAAGAGGACGTTCGTCGCCCGGATGATCCCGTCGATCGTCGACTGCCCGGTGCCGTAGCGGTTGTCGAACATGTGCTTCGTCTGGGCCTCGTTGACCGCGACTACGGGAAAGCCGAGCTTGCCGTCGCGCTCGAGCGCCTTGAGCCGGATCACGCCTGTGGTCGTCTCCTCGGTGCCCGCGATCACGTCGCCGAGCTGCTCGCGGCGATGCGAATGGAGCACGCCGATGACGTCTGCGCCGTCGTCCATCGTCAGGTGAGGCCGGTGGTCGACCGCCGCCTCGATGTGGCGGTAGTACGTGTCGTTGTCCTCGCCCTTGATCGCGAAGACGCCAACGCCGAACTCGTCGACGAGCGCGGCGGCGACGTCGTCCTGGGTGGAGAGCGGATTCGACGCGCACAGAACGACATCCGCGCCTCCCGCCTTGAGTGTCCGCGCGAGGTTCGCGGTCTCGGTGGTCACGTGCAGGCAGGCCGAGACACGGTGCCCGGCCAGCGGCTGCTCCCGCTCGAATCGCTCCCGGATCGCCGCGAGCACCGGCATCTGCCGATCTGCCCACTCGATCCTGCGCACGCCTTCTGCGGCAAGCGCGAGGTCCTTCACGTCGTATCGCTGTGTGGTCGCCATCGATCCTCTCTTCGCTCAGTGTCAGGTCAGCCGCGTTCAGGCGGCCTCGTGTGCAGCGAGCAGTCGCTCGTGCTTGCGCTGTTCCCATTCGACCCAGGCAGGCGTGGGCTGCTCGGATGTGGAGACGTTCGTGCCTGCGAGCCAGGTCTCGATCGCGGCGCGAAGCTCGGGCTCCGCTGCCAGCCGTACGGCAAACGCCAACTCGCCGAGCCCGACGCGAAACTCGTGGCGGAGGTCGGCGAGCGTGCGCAGCTGGTTCAGCTCGCGGATGCCGTACTGCCGGTAGCCCGACCCGGTACGGCCCGGGACCACGAGGCCCGCCGTCTCGAGGTACCGCAACATGCGTGGAGACCAGCCGGACCGCCGGCTCGCCTCGCCGATCGCACTTACCTGTGGCACGGGCGAGACCTTACCAGAGCCGTGTGAAGGTTGTCAGGGAACCGACGTTCCCTCGCGCCCGTACCGGTCCTCGAGCCGCACGACGTCGTCCAGCTGCGTCGTCGAGACCTCGACCACGAGCGTGTCCTCGAGCGCCGTAACACGGTGCACCGTTCGCGGACGGAAACGGAACGCGTCGCCGGGTGCGATCTCGATCGCCTCGAGCTCGCCGCCGACCGCCGCCAGCTCGAGCCGCGCTCGGCCTTCCTGCACGAGCCACGACTCGTCCTTCGCCTCGTGGTACTGGAGGCTCAGGGACTCTCCCGCGCGCACGAACAGGAGCTTGCCGACGTAGGCGTCGGCCTCGGCCCAGACGAGCTCCCAGCCCCAGGGCTTCTCGACCTTCCGAGGGTTGACCCCGTATCGATCCCGGGCACCTGCGCTCATGCGAAGCGGAGCGCCTTCTCCGGGATCTTCTGGCCTGCGCCGATGCGCAGCCCGTGATCGAGCACGTTCCCACCGCCGAGCGACGCGCCCGGACCGACGACGGCGAGGTTGTGGAGCTTGCACTCGTCGCCCAGAACTGCGTCGTCTCCCACGATGGAGCCCACGACGGAGCACCCGGCGCCGATGGTCGAACGAGCGCCCACCACGGCGTTCTCGACGACACCGCCCGCGGCGAGCCTCGATCCCGCACCGAGCACGGCGAGGCTCCCGAGTCGCGCACCGGCCTCGACGACCGCGCCGGGGCCGACGTAGACGGGAGGAACCAAGCGCGCGCCGGAATCGACGGCTGCCGTCGGGTCGACGAGGGTGAAGTCGGCTCCGAGCTCGCCGCCCACCTCGGTCGTGAACAACCGCTCGAGCACGTCCCTGTGCGCCTGGAGATACGACTCGGGCGTCCCCACGTCGAGCCAGTATCCGGGCAGCGCGATCCCGAACACCGCTCCTTCCGCGGCGAGCTGGGGAAACACCTCCCGCTCGATGGACACCTGCCGGCCGGGCGGGACGAGCTCGAGGACCTCGGGCTCGAGGACGTACAGGCCCGCGTTGATGAGGTCGGTGTCGATCTCCTCCGGCCGCGGCTTCTCCAGGAATGTCTCGACTCTGCCGTCGGCCGCCGTTCGCACGAGCCCGTAGCGGCTCGGATCGGCGACCGGCGTGAGCAGGATGGTCGCCTTCGCGCCCGTCGAGCGGTGAAACGCGACGAGCTCGCCGAGATCGGCCTCCCGCAGCGAGTCGCCGTTCAGCGCGAAGAAGCTGCCCGCGAGCCCCGTGGCCGCGAATCCGATCGCTCCCCCGGTCCCGAGCGGAGACTCCTCGACGGCGTATTCGAGAGCGACGCCCGCGTGGTCGCCGCCAAGAGCCTCCTCGATCTGGTCCGGCATGAAGCCGCACGAGATGACCGCCCGCTCGACGCCGTGACGAGCGAGGTGCTCGAGCGTGTACGAAAGAAGCGGGCGATCGACGAGCGGGAGCATGTCCTTGCGCGTGCGATCGGTGAGCGGCCGCAACCTCGTCCCCTGCCCTCCCACGAGGATGACCGCGGGAAGGCTCACTCGATTGGGCGCCCGATGCCCTCGTACGCGAACCCGAGCGCTCGGAGCTGTGCTGAATCGAGGAGGTTGCGACCGTCGACGACCAGTCGGTTTCGCATTCGTCGTGCCGCCTCCGCCCAATCCAGGTCGCGGAGCTCCGGCCATTCCGTCACGACGACCGCCGCGTCGGCGCCGTCGAGCGCCGCGAGCGCCGACTCGGCGATCTCGACGCCGCGCAGGTGGGCTGAACCGTCGGCGATCGGATCCCAGGCTCGCACCTCGGCGCCCTCTGAGAGCAGCCGCCCCGCGAGTACGAGGCTCGGCGCTTCGCGCATGTCGTCCGTGCCCGGCTTGAAGGCGAGCCCGAGGAGCGCGATGCGCTTGTCGCGCAGCGGGCCGAGCCGTCGCTCGAGCTTGCCGATGACGCGCCGCTTCTGGAGCTCGTTCACCTCGATCACGGCGTTCAGGAGCTGGAAGCTGTAGCCCGAGTTGGCCGCAAGCTGCTTGAGTGCGAGCGAATCTTTGGGGAAGCAACTCCCGCCGAACCCAATTCCAGCACGCAGGAATGCAGGGCCGATGCGCCGGTCGAGCCCGATCCCCTCCGCGACGGTGAGGACGTCCGCGCCCGTCGCTTCGCAGACGTTCGCGATCTCGTTGATGAACGAGATCCGCGTCACGAGAGCCGCGTTCGCCGCGAGCTTGATCATCTCCGCCGACGGAACGTCGCAGCGCACGACGGGCGCGTCGATACCGTCATGGAGTCGCTCGACGACGTCTCCGTCGGCCTCGTCGAAGGCGCCGACGACGACACGGTCAGGGTGCATGAAGTCGCGAACCGCGGTGCCCTCGGCGGTGAACTCGGGGTTCGAGACGTAGCCGACGTTCGTGAGGCCGCGATCGTCGAGCCGGTGGCGCACGGTTCGGCCGGTTCCGACCGGGACCGTGCTCTTCATCGCGATCACGATCCGGCGGTCGAGCTGCGGAAGCTCGTCTACGACTGTCCAGACCGCCGAGAGGTCCGCGTCGCCGGAGTGGGTCGGCGGGGTCCCGACGGCGACATAGAGGACATCCGCGCCGTGCACCGCCTCGTCGACGAATGTCGTGTACGAGAGCCGCTCGCGGTTTCGCTCCAACAGCTCGACGAGCCCTTCCTCGTGGATCGGAACCTCACCGCGCCTGAGCGCGTCGATCTTCTCCACGACCACGTCCCGGACGACGACGTCGTGCCCGAGCTCCGCCATACAGGCTCCCGTCACGAGACCGACGTAGCCGGCGCCGAAGACGCTTACGCGCACTGTCCTACTTCGCTCTCCCGAGCGGCTTCAGGCCCTTTGCGATTGCGAGCATCGTCTCGTTCGACATGCGGTCGAGAAGCGTGTTGATGACCCAATAGCGGGCGTTCGGGGTGCGTAGGACGACCATGTGCAGCTTCGGCCCGTCGTAGTAGAGGTCGTAGATCCGGCCTTTGATCCGCCGCGTGTGGCTCTTGTCGGCGAGGACGGGGGCGTCGTCCCAATCCGTCATCTGCACGCCCCAGT
>JBOHBA010000340.1:0-6781 GCA_050698095.1 Gaiellaceae bacterium | reverse complement strand
TTCAGCCGCTCGAAGAGCGATGAGACCGTCTCGAGCACTAGAGGCCGGTTCGGGCGCCGAGATGAGTCTCGCGCAAGGAGGCGCCCGCGCGAAACTCGGACGCGAGATCGGAGCCCGCTCGCCGGAGCTGCCCGAGGTCGTCGTCGTCGTTCTCGATCACGAGGACCCGCTCTCGCAGCGGAGCACACCCGGCGACGAGGTCGAACACCTCGACGGTGCGGGCGATGGTCCGCTCCACGTCGGCCCGCGACCGCCCCAGATGCTGGCGGCGCGGATCGGACCGGGTCGTCGCGCGCCGGACGAGCGTCTCGATCGGAGCACGCACGTAGACGATCCGGTCGGGACGGGGAACGAGCTCCGCGAACTGCCCGACGTCCGCGCGGTCGAGCTCACGGTCGGTGAGCGCGAACAGGTACGCGCTGAGC
Source organism: Gaiellaceae bacterium (assembly GCA_050698095.1). Classification (GTDB taxonomy): domain Bacteria; phylum Actinomycetota; class Thermoleophilia; order Gaiellales; family Gaiellaceae; genus GMQP-bins7. The sequence goes on along the minus strand of JBOHBA010000340.1, from coordinate 6,356 downwards.
ACCGTACCCTCGTCCGAGAGGACGATGCGATCCTCGGCGCGGCTGCGGGCGAGCTCGTACATCCCGACCCGGCGAGCGATGCCGCGCATCCCGTTCAGCCGGTCGTACCTCGTCGGGGCGTAGCGAGCGTGCATGCGACGCGCGAACGCGAGGTACTCGCGTCGACGGCGCAAACCACGAAGGAGGAACGGCGAGCCGGCGGCCTCTTGCAGGAGGTTCCTCGCGGTCGGATGAGTGATCCCGCGAAGCCCCGGGCGGTCGAGGACGAGGTCGGCCATCCCGACGGCACGGCCCTCGAGCGCTGCGATCTGGCCGAGCATCCGGCACAGCGTCGTCTTCCCGGCGCCGTCGCAGCCGATGAGCTCGACGATCATTGGATCTCCCGGTACACCTTCTCGTAGCCCGCGTGCATCGCCGGCAGCCCGAAGCGGCCGGACACGAGCTTCTTTCCCTGGAGGCCGACGGCCCTCCGTTCGTCGGCCGGCATCGACCGGAAGCGCTCGATCTCACGCGCGAACCCGTCGACGTCCCCGATACGGACGAAGGAAACGTAGTCCGCTCCGTCCGCGACCTCGCGATGGTGCGGAATATCGGAGAGCACGACCGGGCAGCCCGCGGCCATCGCCTCGATGACGGCGACCGGCAGACCTTCGCCGTGAGAGGCGGAGACGAAGAGGTCGGACCGGGCACACCGCGTGAAGACGTCGTCGCGAGGCACGAGCCCGGCCAGGACGACCTTGTCCCGCAGCCCCGCCGAGTCGATCTCCCTGCGGATCGGCTCTTCGAGAGAACCGGCGCCGACGTACGTCAGCGTCGAGCTCTCGCCGGCCGCGCGGTGAAATGCCGAGAGCACGGTCAGCGGGTCCTTCACCTTCTCGAGCCGGCCGACGGAGACGACGTCGAACGTCGCGTCGTCGGTGGGCTCGACATCCCGCACCGCGCGGTCGACCCGGTCGAGATCGGCCGCGTTCTGCACCACGCGAGCGCGCTTGCCGACGAGTCGCTTCCACAGCCGCGGATAGCTGTCGTAGGCGGCGTGGCCGCAGAAGACGACTCGCCGAAAGGTGGCGGCCGGGGGCAGCATCAGCACCTTGTTGCGCGGCTTGTAGTCGTAGTAGGAGTCCTGCACGGTGTAGACCAGCTTGCGGAAGAGGCGCCAGCGCCGCGGATGTGGCGCGAGCCCGGCCACGAGCAACGCGCCCGTGTGCGGAGCGTGGGCATGGATGACGTCGTACTCCCCCGCGTCGAGCGCGCGCCGGAGCGCGCCGAAGAACCCGCGCAGCGAGCCGTCGCCGGCGAACACCGCGATCTCAGGCGGCGACTCGAGCTGCGGCGGGAAGTACGTGCAGATCGCGAGGTCGCGCTCGTGCATCAGCGGCAGGCAGTGCTCGTTGTACTGCCCGTTCGTCGGCCCGAGGACGATCACCAGGTGCAGGATCCGGAGGCGTTGTCCGGCTGGGCTCTGGCCGCTCATGTCGGTTCTGGTCGAGCCTCGCCGGCCATCTTCCTCCCCTCTTTCGGCTGTGTCGCGCCCGCGGCAAGCGTCTCCGCCAGGTCGGCGGCGATCGCGGCGGCGGGCATCGTAGCCGTGTCGTACCGCAGCAGCCGCGGACGACCGAACTCCTCGAGCTGCCCGAGCACCTGCCCGTACGCCCGGCGATGCCGCTCGACGAGCTCGAGACCCTGCGCCCGCCGCGCGCCCTTGACGTCGTGCTTCTGCGTCCGCGAGTCGATCCGAGACAGCAACGTCTCGTCCGGTGCGTCGAGCAGCACGATCGCATCGAGCTCGAGCGCCCAGCGCTCGACCATACGCCGCTGCCACGTCTCGTAGCGCGAGCTCTGCGTGACCGGCTTACGCCCCCAGATCAGACACGCGAGCGCGAAGACCGGGCCCTGGTCGAGCACGACCGTGCCAGACGTTCGGCCGTCGCGCTCGTAGCGCAGGTAGCGGTGCCACTCCGCAACGTAGAGGACGAACTTGAGCTCGTCCCAGCTCAGCAGCGGACGGTTCCGCGCGCTCTCGGCCACGAGCGGAGCGAGCCCGGGAAGGCCGTGCAGGACATACGGCCAGTGCGCGGGCAGCCGTGTGTGCAGCGAGTCGGCGATCTCACAGCCGTGCTCCGAGCGCAACAACCGGGCCAGCGTCGACTTGCCGGCGCCCGCGACGCCGACGATCTCGATGGTCGAAAGGTCCGGAGCCATGATCGAAGCGGCTGCCTACGCGAGGGTCGACCAGACGAGCGCCTTGAGCTCTCGCGCGACCGCGTCCTCGGGCTTACTCGCGTCCACGACGTGAACGTGGGAGTCGCGCCAGTCGATGCTCCACACCTCGGCGCCGCGTGCGCGAACGCTCTCCGGACGCTCCTCGGTCTTCCGCTGCACGGCGATCTCCGGATCGACGCGGAGGACGACGAGCAGCTCCGGCGGGGCGATCGCAGCGTGGTAGCGCCGCTCGATCTCGATCATGGCTCGTACCAACCTGTTGTCGGGCCCGTCGGCGGTCCTGCTCGCGATCAGCGGAGCCTCCATAGAGCTGAGTCGCGGATGCGGGTAACGATCGCACAGGACGAGCCCGCCGCTGGTGGCGAACCGGCGTGCGTGTCCGTAGGCGTTGCGCCGGTCGCGAGCCGTGCAGAGGAGCCAGAAGAGCGGCCGGTAGGTCTCGACGCTGTCCGCGACGCGCCGCGACCACGGGACGCGAACCGCCCGCGCCAGTCCGTTCGCGCCGAGCGTCGCCCCCTTCAGGAGCGCTCGCGCAGCGACGGTCGTCCGAGACCAGCGGGGCTTGCCGAGATGAACCAGACGCACGTCGAACTCCGGGCCAAGCCATTCGCCCAGCGCGGAAAGCGCCGTGGACTTGCCCGATCCGTCGCCGCCCATGATCCCGACCATCGCGCCGCCCGTCCCGAGGCGGTTCCTCTGCGGCCCGCCCGTACGTCGCTGGAAGGCGATCGCCAGGCGACGCCGGATCCGCAGCCGGCGGTCGGCGCGGCGGGAGTAGCGCGCATGCGGCTGAAGGCTCCTCTCGAGCCTACTTCCAGTTCGGATCCGGCGCAGTGTCGAACAGCCCTTCTCCAGCGTGGCGAGACAGTCGGCGAACAGCTCCCGGCCGACGAACGGGAGGTGCGCGGCGACCAGGTCGGCGGCTCGCTCGTGGTCGACGCGCGCGGAGAGATACTCGTGCTCAGCCCGCTCGCTCCGGCTCGGCCCGGCCCGTCTCCCTCGCATCGCACACCAGGCGATCTCGTCCCAGGTGCAGTACTTCAGGACCATGCGGATCACGAGGACGACGTACTCGAGCTCGGCCGACGGGAGCGGAAACCTTCCGGTGCGGGTCGCGGACGCGAGGTAGGCCTCCTCGATCGGCAGGCGGTAGTTCTTCGTGCGGTCGTCACCGACCACGAGCTGGTGGTGCGCGTGAACGTGAACGAGGCGGTCGGCGATCCTGTCGTACCCGTAGAAGCTCTCGATGCCGGGTATCTCGAAGCCCGGCTTGTGTGCGCGCGCGAAGCCCAGCCGCGCGAGGGCCTCTGCGAACGCGGTGGTGTCGCTGCGGCTCACGAGGAGATCGAGATCGTTCTCGCCGGAGGCGGACCGGTCGATGGCCGCGTTGCTCTTCCAGTGGCAGTAGCGCACGTTCGCCGCGTCGAGAGCTTGCAGGAGATCGCCGATCAGCGGGAGCGGCTCGCCGGGCGACGTGGCTCCAGCGGGCTCGCGGGCGGCCAGAGCGCCCGTCATCGCGCGCGCTCCAACTGAACATGCGCCGCAGCCGCACGAACGCTCCCTCGCTTCGACAGCCGCTCGTACTCGGCCATGTACCCGGCGAGCATGCGATGCAGCTCGTAGCGTTCGCGCTGCACCTCCTGCCCCCTCCTCGCGAGCTCATGCTGCCGCGGCACATCGGCTGCAAGCGAGCGTATGGCCTCCGCCAGGCTCTCGACGTCCTTCGGAGGAACGAGCACCGCAGCCTCGCCGTCGTTCGTCACCTCGCGGTTGCTCGCGATCGATGTCGTGATGACCGGCCTGGCAGAAGCCATGGCCTCGAGGAGCGAGATCGAAAGACCTTCCCAGAGCGACGGCAGGACGACGAGATCGGAGGCGACGAGGAGATCTCCGACATCGGACCGGCGTCCGAGCAGGACCACCCTGCCGTCGAGCTCCAGGCTCGACACGAGCTTCGCGAGCCTGTCTCGACGAGGCCCGTCTCCTGCGAGGAGAATCCGCGCATCCGGCAGATCATCGCGCAGGAGCGCAGCCGCGCGGATCAGGTACTCGAGACCCTTCTGCTCGGCGAGCCTTCCGGTCGAGAGGATCACGAGCTCGTCGTCGCGAAGCCCGAGCTCGGCGCGGACGTCGGCGCGGGAACGGCGGGGCGTGGCCCTGTCGGTCGACACGCCGTTCGGGATCGCGACGACCTGCCCAGGTCTGCCGATGCCCGCGCGCAGAGCCCAATCGCGCTGGGACTCGCTCACGGCGACGATCCGGTCGCACCAGCGTGCGGCGAGCTTCTCGACGGCGACATATACGGCCGTGACGATTCGCCCCGTCTCTTCGTGGAACGGGAACAGGTGCACCGTGTGCATGACGGCCGGAACTCCCGCTCGACGTGCGGCGAGCGCGCCGACGATTCCCGGCTTCGTCGTGTGCGTGTGCACGATCGCGTACGGCGAGCGTGCGAGGAATCTCCGAAGTCGAATAAGTCCACGCAGGTCCCACAACGGCCGGATCTCGCGGCGGATCACATCGAGGTCGACGAGGCCAAGACCCTCGCTTCGGATCATTGCCTGGAAGTGGGGATCGGTCGCGAGCACGTCGACGTCGAAGCCCCGCTCCCGAGCGGCTCGCCCCAGTTCGAGCATGAGCACGCAGTCCCCCCCGAACGGGGCGGAGCCCTTGATCAGCAGGAGCCTCGGCCGGCCGTCGGCTGCACCGCTCCCGTTGCTCGACGTGCGTGTCACGGCACGAACACGCCTGGCTGGTGCTCACGCGCACCTGCGCGAGCCGTGGTTCGCTGGATCAAGCTCCCTCCTCCTCTGCACGGCGATGCCGCGTAACCCCTCATCGCAGAGTAGGGAGGAACCGTGAGTCCCGCAAGCCCGGCAAACGCATGCGCGCGATTGGGGATCCGCTTCCGCGGGATTCCCCAGTCGCGCGCAAACCGCTACGGAAGCTCGATCGCGGACAGGTCGTTTCCGGCGAGACCTAGAAGGCTTCCGTCGAAGACGAGCGTCGACGAGTAGGTGCCCGACGTGTTGGCGCCGAGAGCCGTCGGGATGAACCTGAAGACGTCCTCGTCGGCTCCCGAGACACCCGTGACGCTGAAGAGCGCCGCCGTCGAGAGGTAGATGTCGCCGTTCGCGGCGAGCGCGACGCCGTCGACATCCTCGCCCGACGTCGTGAGGTCGACGTCGGACCCATCGAAGTACATCGCCCACGTGTTCGGGCCTGGAGTGAACTCGAGAATGTCCTTGTCGTCGCCGGTGACGCCCGGAACGCTGACAAGGTCACGGGTCGAGATCAGGAGGTGCCCGTTGGCCAGCACCTCGATGGCGTCGACGTCCTCGCCCGAGGTGTCGAGGCCGAAGTTTCCGCCGTCGAAGAACATCGACCACGTGCCGGTCGTCGTCGCTCCCAGCACACCGGGCGTGAGCTCGATCACGTCTTCGTCCTTGCCGGAGAGCCCCGACACGGCGAAGCTGCCCTTGGTCGAGACGAGAAGATGCCCGTTCGGAAGACGAGCGAAGGCGTCGATGCTCTCGCCTGTGACGTCGAGCCCGAGGTCACTCCCGTCGAGGAGGAGGCTGAAGGTCGAACCGTCGAAGGCGACGATGTCCTGCGGAGTGACAGGGACGCCGCTCAGCGTCTGCGCGGTTTGGGCCGTGAAGTAGAGCGTCGCCGTGTTGACGTTGACGGTGAGCTCATCGAAGCTCGAGAGCGCGCCGTCGTCTGCGGTCAGTCGCAAGACGTAAGCGCCTGGAGCCGAGAACGTGGCCGTCGTGTCGACGGCGCCCACGCTACCGAACGTCACGGTCCCCGGTCCGCTCTGCGTCGTCCAGGAGGTGGTCACCGACGGCGGACTCGGGAGGCCGTCATCCGTAACGGTTCCGTCGAGCGCAGCACTTGCAAGCGAGGTGACCGTCTGGTCAGGTCCGGCGCTGACGGACGGTGCCGTGTTTGTTCCGGGCGGGTTGACCGTGATGGTGACGGTGTCGGTCGCCGACAACGCGCTGTCCGTGGCCAGCAGTTGAAGGACATAGGTACCGGTCGCCGAGAAGGTTGCGGTCGTGTCCACCGCGTTCATGTTTCCGAAGGTGACAGTGCCGGGACCGGTCTGTTTCGACCACGTGGTCGTCACC
>JBOHBA010000339.1:0-3242 GCA_050698095.1 Gaiellaceae bacterium | reverse complement strand
GCCACGCGTCCATGCCTGGCATCGCCGACAACGCACTCGTGAAGGCGGCGCGGTACATCGAGGCCCTGGGCGCGTACGAGCCGCCGCGTGAGCTCATCCCGGAGGCGAAGGGCTTTCTCGAGGCGGTTCTGGGAGAGACTCCGCCGCTCGACGAGGCCCTGTCTCGCGCCGCCGAGCTGCATCCGATGCTCCCGGCGCTCGTCGAGCCGCTGCTCGCGGTCACGCTCTCTCCGACGATGATCGACGCGTCTCATCAGAGAAACGTGATCCCGGCCGTCTGCGAGATCATGGTCGACTGCCGCCTTCTCCCCGAGACGACGCCCGCCGACGTCGAGCCGCTGATCCGCGCGGCGCTCGGAAACGGGCACTACGACCTCGAGTTCGACGAGGCTGTCGGAGGAACGCGATCCCGTCTCGACACCCCACTCTGGAATGCGCTCGCGCAGTTCACGTCTGGCATCGAGCCGGGAGCCCGCCTGGCGCCGATCGCCTGTCCCGGTTTCACCGACAGCCACTACCTGCGGGAGGCCTACGGGACGACGGCGTACGGCTTCTTCCCGCTGAAGACCATGGACACGGAGCTTGCGACGAAGCTCATCCACTCGGCGAACGAGCGGATACCCGTCGACGATCTCGAGCTCGGCGTGAACATGCTCCGCTCCACGGCTCGCTCGCTGCTCGGCTGACAGGCTTGCGGTGAGCGAGGAGGGCCACCTCTTGGCAGCCCTCCCGCGCTCTCATTTCAGAGTTCGTCAGGCGAACACGGGACAGAGCAGTGGCTCCAGCCCCTGCTCGAAGACCTCGTGCGGGCCTCTGATGATGACGTCGCCATCCGGCTCGAAGATGATTAGGCCGGTGTCGTGGGCCACGATCCCGTGTCCCGGAACCGTGATGGCGAAGATCATTCCCGTCTGGCGGGCGGTGTCGTCCGACTCGTCATCCGGTGTGCCGGCGAGATCGACGAAGGTGTTGATGTTGCCGGGGTCGGCGATGAACGTTCCGTCAGGCGTCTCGATGAATCCCCGGAACTGCTCGTGCACGATCAGGTGATCCGGATTCCCGGCATTGTCGAAGTACGTCGTCACCCGAACATCGGTGGCGAACTCCTCGTGCAGCACGAACGTGCCGCAGTCGATGTCAAAGGCGTCCTCGAAATGGAGCGCCTCGGTCGTTGGCGGTACTGCTCCGGCTGTGGCGACAAGCGAGAGCGCTGCCGCGGCGATGCCGAGCAGAAGAAGCGAGCGTCGCATGTGTACCTCCCCTCCGTCGTGCAGCGGCCTTGGCCGCCGACAGTGCAGTTACTCTCGAACTCGTTGCCCGCCCTTGTCAAGATGCAAACCAGGGGTGATCGGCCGGCGAGTGTCCTGAGGCCCCGACTGTGTGTCGGTTGCGACTTCCGCTCCTTTCCGCGAGCATCGTGACTGTGCCTCGACGTGTGAGCGGGTTTGGACCGGAGGTTGTGCGGCACAGGTGGTCCTCGTGAGCGAGACGGCCGACGCGCTCGTCGCATTCGGGCTCACCGGCGACCTCGGCCGGCGGATGACTCTCCCGGCGCTCTATCGCCTCACCGCGCAGGGACTGCTCACGTGCCCGGTCATCGGGGTCGGGCGCCGTCCCGTGTCGCAGGAAGAGCTCGTCGCGCATGCGCGGGAGGCGATCGCCGCGGCCGAGGACGCCGTGGACGAGAAGGTGCTCGGGGAGCTCGTCTCCCACCTCACCTACGTCGGCGGCGACGCCGAGGAAGGGTCCCTGTACGACCGCCTGCGGGACGCGCTCGGCGACGCCACGACGCCCGTCTACTACGTCGCTACTCCGCCGTCGACGTTCGACGAGGTCGCTGAGGAGCTCGCGCGTGCAGACCTCGTTCGAAATGGCCGCCTCGTGGTCGAGAAGCCCTTCGGCACCGATCTGCACTCCGCCCGCGACTTGAATCGACGGCTGACGGCGATCTTTCCCGAAGAGCGCCTCTTCCGCATCGACCACTTCCTCGGGAAGGAGCCCGTCCAGGACATCATGTATCTCCGCTTCGCCAATGCGCTCTTCGAGCCGATCTGGAACCGCGAGCACGTCGGGTCGATCCAGATCACGATGGCCGAGGAGTTCGGCGTGGACGGGCGCGGCAGGTTCTACGACCCGGTCGGCGCGATCCGCGACGTCCTGCAGAACCATCTCCTGCAGGTGATCGCGCTGGTCGCGATGGAGCCGCCGTCGGGCGACGAGGACGCCATCCCGCGGCGCCGCGAGGATGTCTTCCGGGCGATGCCCGCGGCCGACCCGAAGGAGGCCGTACGCGGCCAGTACCGGGGTTATCAGGACATCGAGGGCGTGGAGCCGGGCTCCGACACGGAGACGTTCGTCGCGCTTCGGCTCGAGATCGAGAACTGGCGCTGGGCGGGAGTGCCGATCTTCGTGCGGGCGGGGAAGGCGCTGCCGAAGACCGCGACCGAGATCGTCATCCGCCTCCAGCGGGTGCCTCACCTGCAGTGGGGGCGGCACCGCCTCGACTCACCCGGCCACGACGACATCGTCCTTCGCATCGGCCGCCAGGCGGGCGTCTCGATCTTCTTGCGGGCGAAGACGCCGGGGAAGGAGGTCTCGCGACCCGTGTCGCTCGATCTCGACTTCGCGGAGGAGCTGGGCGAGCCGCCGCAGCCGTACGAACGGCTCCTGTCCGACGCACTGCGCGGCGAGAGCACGCTCTTCCCGCGCTGGACGGTGATCGAGGAGACCTGGCGGATCGTGCAGCCGCTGCTCGACGCACCGCCCAGGGTCGAGCTGTATGAGCCGAAGACGTGGGGGCCGGCTGCGAGCCACGATCTCGCGGCGCGGCACGGCGGCTGGCGCGAGCCGCAGTCTCCGTCATAGCGGCTAGCGTGCTGACATGAGCTGGACGGAGTGGGCAGACGCCGTCGAGATCGAGCCGTCGATCTACGCGTCCGACTTCTCACGCCTCGGGGAGCAGCTCGGCGCTCTGGCGGAGGCGGGCGCGCGAGTCTTCCACTTCGACGCAGGCGACGGTCACTTCATCCCGGAGATCACGATCGGGCCGATCGTTCTCGCTTCGATCTCGCCTCTGGCTCGCGGGTTGGGCGTCCGGCTCGACTGTCACCTCATGGTCAGCGAGCCGGAGCGGCACTTCGAGGCGGTCGCGAAAGCGGGCGGAGACAGCGTCACCTTTCACGTCGAAGCCTGCGACACGCCCGCGCGGGCGATCGCGCATGCGCGCTCGCTTGGGCTTGGCG
>JBOHBA010000338.1:0-10705 GCA_050698095.1 Gaiellaceae bacterium | reverse complement strand
GCGCAGGCGGACATGATGGGCATGAGCTCGACCGAGTGGTCGCGCTACATGCACGACGTGATCGGGCTTTCGGAGCCACCGGAGGAGATCAACGCCGAAGTCGTACGGCGCATGGAAGCACGGTACTCCGAGCGGCTGCCGCTGATCCCCGGCGCGGTCGAGGCCGTGGAACGCCTCGCCGAATCGTTCCGGCTCGGGCTCGCGTCGTCCTCGAATCGCCCGCTCATCGATGCCGTGCTCTCAGCCGCCGGTCTTGGATCGTCATTCGACGTGACCGTGTCGTCGGAGGAAGTCGAGCGTGGGAAACCCGCGCCGGACGTCTTTCTGGAAGCGGCGCGAAGGCTGGGCGTCTCACCTGCGCGGTGCGCGGTGGTCGAGGACTCCGGAAACGGCATCCGCGCAGCGGTCGCGGCGGGTATGCGGGTCGTCGCGATCCCGAACAGTCTGTACCGGCCACCCGACGACGCGCTCTCGCTGGCAGACGTGGTGATCGGGTCGCTCGCGGATCTGTCGTCGAAGGTCGTGGCCGGAGAAGACGAGTCCCCGGGGCCACCATCCTCCTCCCCGCTTTGAGCGTAACGAGCAAGCGTCTACGCGTGGGAAACGAATCCGTGCCAGATCGTGCACAAATTGTGCCGAGTGTGCAACGGAGCACGCAGACCCCGGCTCAACCGGTACCCCGACCCAGCAGGACGCACGCGTTGTGCCCGCCGAGGCCCATCGCGTTCGAGAGCGCGACCTCGACCTGCACGGTGCGCGCTTCGTTCGGCACGTAGTCGAGATCGCAGTCCGGATCGGGGTTTCGGTAGTTGATCGTCGGAGGGAGCACACCCTCGTGGAGCGCGCGCACGCACATCATCGCCTCGACCGCCCCGGCGGCTCCGAAGAGGTGCCCGAGCACGGACTTCGTCGACGAGACCGCGAGGTCATAGGCATGCGACCCGAACACGTCCTTGATCGCTTTCGTCTCGGCAAGATCGCCCTGCGGTGTCGACGTTCCATGGGCGTTGATGTAGCCGACCTGCTCCGGCGCAACTCCGGACCGCGAGAGCGCCGCTCGCATCATCTCGGACACGCCGACGGACTCGGGATCGGGCTGCGCCATATGGTGCGCGTCGTTCGACGTTCCGTAGCCGAGCACCTCTGCGTACACCCGGGCACCGCGCGCCTGGGCGCGCTCGAGGTCCTCGAGCAGCACGACGCAGGCCCCCTCTCCCATGACGAATCCCGCGCGTGTCGCATCGAACGGCCTCGAGGCGAGCGTCGGGTCTTCCTCCTCGGCCACCAGCCCGCGCATCGCGCAAAACCCCGCCAGGATCACCGGATGCATGCAGGACTCGGTGCCGCCCGCGAGGATGACGTCCGCGTCGCCGCGCCGGATCGTCTCGGCGCCCTCCCCTATGCCGTGGGAGCCCGTCGCGCATGCGGACACGGGAGCGTAGTTCGGGCCGCGGATGCCGAGATCGATCGCGATCTGACCGCTCGCCGAGTCGACGAGCACGTTCGGGAGGAACCACGGCGACACGCGGCCGTGACCGCGCTCGCGGAGCACGTCGTTCTGCGCGAGAACGCCCATGACGCCGCCGATGGCCGAGCCGACGAGCACGCCGGCACGCGCCGGATCGATCCCTTCGACGCCCGCGTCGACCCATGCCTCGCGCGCAGCTGCGACCGCGAGCACGACGTTGCGCTCGAGTCGCCGCGCGTCCTTCGGGCCGACAACCGCCTCCGCATCGAATCCCTTCACCTCGGAGGCGATCCGGACCGGATACCCGCTGGCGTCGAACGACTGGATCCAGTCCACCCCGCTCCGCCCGGCGACCGCGCCGTCCCACGTCGACTGCGCGTCGAGCCCGAGCGGAGTGACGGCACCCAGGCCGGTGACGGCAACGCGACGCATCGGCGTAGCCTACGGCTCGACGCGTGTCACGGACTCGATACGGTCGAGCGACCGGTCGAAGGACGCAACCGCGGAGCCAGAAGCCTCGGCAACCGCTGCGAGGTACGCCTCCGGGAAGTCGAGCCGCTCGAACTCATAGAGCTCAACGGCCCGCCAGAGAAGTGGCACATTTGCCGCTCCGATTAGAGGGGAGCCGAGAACGCTCCGGAGATGCTTAGCGACCGTCGCACGCGGGGCCTCGTAGTACGACTGGAGGACGTAGACGATCTCGGCGACGATGAGATCCGTCAGGAAGAGCCCTCGAGTCGTCGCCAGGAAACGACGCGCACGCGCCGCCTGCGCCGGCGGATCCCCGGTGAAGTGCCGAACGAGGATGTTCGTGTCGAGGAGAACAGTCACGCGCGGTCACGACCGCGCGCCTCGTGCGTCGCCCTGACGATCTCACTCCAGCTCGCGCCGCGCTTGCCCACTGGAACTGACACCGTGCCGGCAAGGTCGAGAAGCTCGGGAGTCTTTGCGATCAGAACGCAATCGTCCTCGACACGAAACACGACGCGATCTCCGCGGCCGATGCCGAGAGCCGCGCGAACCGACTTCGGGATCGTCAACTGCCCCTTCGACGTGACCGTGGCCATTGCATACATGTCCTTACTCATCGCTGTTGGTAAGGATAGTCGCTGCACACCTCCGCGTCGATACGCTCCGAGAGACATGGCCCGCTCGCGCATCGGCTCCCGTGAGCCCGTCGAGCGCCCGGCCGATCTCAACCCCGCCATCCCGTTCCCGCCGATGGAGGCGGAGCTCGTGCGCGACCTTCCCGACGGTCCGGAGTGGCAGTACGAGCCGAAGTGGGACGGCTTCCGCGGCCTTCTCGAGAACGCGTCGGGGGAGCTGCGGCTCTGGTCGCGCAACGCACGCCCGCTGCTTCGCTACTTCCCGGAGCTGCGACCGCTCGAGAAGCTCCTCCCCCCCGCTGTCCGGGCTCGACGGCGAGATCGTCATCGAGCGGGAAGGCGCCCTCGACTTCGACGCGATGCAGACGCGCCTGCACCCCGCCGAGAGCCGCATCCGGAAGCTCTCCGCCGAGATTCCCGCGCGGTTCATCGCCTTCGACGTGCTCGTCTGGAAAGGCGAGGGGGTCTGGCGCGAGCCGCTCTCGAAGCGCCGGGCGAAACTCGAGCGCAGCGCGACGCGCTTCGAGCTCTCTCCCGCGACGCGCGACCGCGATGAAGCCTTCAACTGGCTCGAGCGCTTCGAGGCGATCGGCCTCGACGGCGTCATCGCGAAGCGCCGCGACTCGCCGTACCTCCCCGGGTCGCGCGACGGCGTCGTCAAGGTGAAGCCCGAGAGGACGGCCGACTGCGTCGTCGTCGGCCTCCGCTGGAAGTCGAAGCCGGACCGGATCGCGACGCTCCTGCTCGGCCTCTACCGCGACGACGGCGAGACCGACTACGTGGGATCTGCGGCGGTCGCACCGGCCCGCCACGCGGAGATCGCCGCGCGTGTGCTTCCGCTGCTCGGGCGCGCGCCCGAGCGCCGCTTCTCGGAGCCGAACCGCTGGGGAGGCGGCGAGCTCGAGGAGTCACCGGTCCGGCCGGAGCTCGTCGTGGAAGTGCGGTACGACAAAGTGCAGTCGAACCGCTTTCGACACGGAACGAAGCTCGTCCGCTTCCGGGACGACAAGAGCCCGGAGCAATGCACGTGGCGCGAGCTCCGTCCGCCCGTTCGGGCGAAGGACTCGGTGGCTTCTCTGCTGGGTCCGCTGTAAGGGCGAGATACATCTCGCCCTACGACTTACGCGCGCGCGACGGCTGCACGCGCGGCGGCTCGCCGGGCATCTTCGGGAAGTTCGGCGGATAGGGCGCCTCGGCGAGCCCCTCCTTCTCGTCGCGTTCGACCCACTCGAGGAGGACGCGCAGGTCGCACACGGCCTCATCGATGCCCGCGTGCACGTCTCCTATCGCCGCGAAGCGGGTTGGCACCGTCGCCATCGTGAAGTCCTCCGTCTCGACATCCGGAAGCTCGTCCCAGGCCACCGGAGTGGAGACGGTCGCGTCGGGACGCCCGCGCACCGAGTACGCGGACGCGACCGTGCGGTCGCGCGCGTTCTGGTTGTAGTCGATGAAGACGCGCTTGCCGCGCTCCTCCTTCCACCACGCCGTCGTCACCTTCTTCGGAAGCCGCCGCTCGACCTCACGCGCGAACGCGAGAGCCGCGCGCCGCACCACCGGGAACTCCCGCTCGGGCACGATCCGGCAGAAGACGTGGATGCCGCGGTTCCCCGATGTCTTCGGCCAGCCGGTGTAGCCGATCTCGGCGAGCACCTCCCGCACGAGCGCGGCAACCCGCTTGCCGTCGCGGAAGCTCGTTCCCGGCTGCGGGTCGATGTCGATCCGGAGCTCGTCCGGATGCTCCGTGTCGCGACGACGCGACGGCCAGGGATGGAAGTCGACGACAGCGAGGTTCGCCGCCCAGATCACCTGTGCCAGCTCCGTGACGCAGAGCTCGTCCGCATGCCGTCCCGACGGAAAGGTGACGCGCGCCGACTCGACCCACTCCGGTCGCTTCTCGGGAACCCGCTTCTGGTAGATCATCTCGCCCGTCACGCCATCGGGAAACCGGCGGAGCTGCGTCGGCCGCTCGTACAGCGCGCGCACAATGCCCTCCCCTACCGCGACGTAGTACTCCGCGAGATCGAGCTTCGTCTTCCGCGCCTTCGGGAAGAGCACCTTGTCCGGGTTCGTCAACTTGACGATGCGCTCCCCCACCTCGAGCTCGACGAACGGGCTGGCCACCCGCGTCACGCTAGCCGCAGCCGCGGTGGTACGCTCGCGCAGCCGAGTCCCCAGCCCGAGGAGTGGAACCGCGATGCGTGCAGCGATCTTTGGTTTGGCCCTTATGTCTCTCGCCCTCGCGCTCGCCGCTACGGCGACTGGAACCCCGTCCGAGCGCGCGCAATCCGGAAGCTGCGCGAAGGCGAACCTGAACCTGCTCGAGGACGGAAAGCTCAGCCTGGCCACCGACAACCCGGCCTTCCCGCCGTGGTGGGGCGGTGCCGAGAAGAAGCCCTGGAAGGTGAGCAACCCGGCGAGCGGCCAAGGGTATGAGTCGGCGGTCGCATACGCAGTCGCCAAGCAGCTCGGCTTCACGAAGAGCCAGGTCACCTGGACAGCGGTTCCCTTCACACAGTCGTACCGGCCGGGCAAGAAGAGGTTCGACTTCTACATGGCGCAGGTCTCGTACACGCCCGAGCGCGACAAGGTCGTCGACTTCTCGAATGCTTACTACTTCGTCAACCAGGCGCTCGTCGGCCGCAGCGGAACGGCGATCGCGAACGCGAAGACCATCCGGCAGGTCCGCGATTACACGCTCGGCGCGCAGCTCGGGACCACGAGCTACCAGTACATCGTGAACTACGTCAAGCCCTCGCAGAAGCCGCTTGCCTACGACACGAACGACCTCGCGATCCAGGCGCTGCAGAACGGCCAGATCGACGGCATCGTCGTAGACCTGCCGACCGCGTTCTACGTGACCGCGGTCCAGCTCGACGACGGTGTCATCGTCGGCCAGTTCCCGAACCGCGGAAGCAAGGAGCGCTTCGGGATGGTGTTCGAGAAGGACAACCCGCTTCGCCGCTGCGTGAACAAGGCTCTCAACAAGCTCTGGGCGAACGGCACGATCAAGGCGATTCAGAACCGCTGGCTCGCCAAGGTCGGCGGCGCGCCCGTACTCAGGTAGCCGCTGGAGGGCGACCGCCGCTCACGGATCCTGAGCATCTCGACCCCCCGCTCCGGTCAGGGGCGGGGGGTTGTCATCGCTGTCGCGAGCACGCTCGTCTTCTTCGGGCTGCTCGCGGTGCTCGCCACGCAGTCGCCCGGCTGGGAGGAGTTCAAGGCGTACTTCTTCGACTGGGAGAAGTACCGCAAGTCGTTTCCGGAGATCGCCGACGCCTTTCTCATCAACGTCAAGATCTTCCTGATCGCAGAGGCGATCATTCTCGTGACGGCGCTCGGGCTCGCGGTGCTGCGGAGCCTCCCGGGCCCGGTCTTCTTCCCGGTCCGCGCGCTCGCGATCGTCTACGCGGACTTCTTTCGCGGCGTGCCGACGATCCTCGTGATCCTGATGCTCGGGACCGGGATGCCGGCGCTCGGAGTCGAGGGTATTCCCACGTCGCAGATCTTCTGGGCAGTGGTCTCGCTCGTGCTCGTCTACACGGCCTACGTCTCCGAGGTGTACCGAGCGGGCATCGAGTCCGTGCACCCGAGCCAGGATGCGGCAGCTCGCTCGCTGGGGCTATCTCACGTCCAGTCACTGCGCTTCGTCGTCATCCCGCAGGCCGTGCGCCGGGTCATCCCGCCACTCCTGAACGACTTCATCGGGCTCCAGAAGGACACCGCGCTCGTGAGCGTGCTCGGAGTGGTCGAGGTGCTCCGGCAGACGCAGATCAACGAGGCCGCAGCCTTCAACGGGACGTACTACCTCGTCGCCGCCACGCTCTTTGTCGCCATCACGATCCCGCTCGCACGATTCACCGACTGGCTCGTGGCACGTGACCGCCGCCGCCGGCAGGCGGCAGGAGTTGCGGCGTGACCGGGCAACGACTAGTGCGTGGCTTGAGCCAGGCACCTGGACGTGCGCTCGAGATCGAGGACTTGCACAAGTCCTTCGGCAAGCTCGAGGTCCTGCGGGGGATCGACCTCGCCCTCGCCGAGCACGAGGTCGTGTGCCTGATCGGGGCCTCCGGTTCCGGCAAGTCGACGCTCCTGCGCTGCGTGAACCTGCTCGAGCCGATCGACGCGGGACATATCGTGGTCGGAGGCGACGAGATCACCGGTCGCGGAGTCGACGTCAACGTCGTGAGGCGCCGGATCGGGATCGTCTTCCAGTCGTTCAACCTCTTCCCGCACATGTCCGTCGTCGACAACGTGACGCTCGGCCCGCGCAAAGCGCTCGGGCTCTCGAGGCCGGACGCCGAGGCGCGCGCGGCGGAGCTGCTCGAGCGCTTCGGGCTCGCCGAGAAGCGCGACGAATATCCCGACCGCCTCTCGGGCGGCCAGCAGCAACGTGTCGCGATCGTGCGAGCGCTCGCCATGCAGCCCACGCTCCTCCTGCTCGACGAGGTGACGAGCGC
Source organism: Gaiellaceae bacterium (assembly GCA_050698095.1). Lineage (GTDB taxonomy): Bacteria > Actinomycetota > Thermoleophilia > Gaiellales > Gaiellaceae > GMQP-bins7. The sequence continues at coordinate 3,674 of JBOHBA010000338.1, read as the reverse complement.
CCTCGACCCGGAGCTCGTCTCCGAGGTGCTCGAGGTCATCCGAGAGCTCGCGGCCGAGGGGATGACGATGCTGATCGCGACGCACGAGATGAGCTTCGCCCGCGATGTCGCGCACCGCGTGTGCTTCCTCGACGAGGGGGTGATCCTGGAGGAGGGCCCGCCGGAGCAGATCTTCGGCGCTCCGCGCGAGCGGCGGACGCAGCAGTTCCTGCAGCGAATCGTCCAAGCCGGACGCCTGTAGCTGCACCCTGTGGACAAATCGGCACAGAATTGTGGTCTTTACGGTGCCAGGCACTGTAAAGACCCGCTCGCATCGGAACGTGTCCAGAGTGCGCAAACTCTGCGTTCGGACGTATCGTTAGAGCGTGCTCGAGGAGTCCCGAAGCATCGACGTCACGCTGGAGCCGCTCGACGAGTTCGTCGTCATCCAGCCGGTCTCCGACGAGACCGAGATGCGGTCGGGCCTGATCCTTCCCGCCTCGGCGGCCGCCGCCGTCGCGTGCCGGACGGGAATCGTCACCGCCATCGGAAGCGATGTGACCGGCGTCGATGCGGGCGACAAGGTGCTCTATCCGCGCGACGCGGGCTACGAAGTGCGGCTCGGCGGGATCGAGGTGCGCGTGCTGAAACGCGAAGACCTCATCGCACGCATCCACGACTGACGACGCGGTCACCTCGTTCGAGCGTCACGAATCATCCTCCTGGGGATTCGCGAGCAGGACGCGCAGCGGGGGCCGAACCTGATCAGCGTTCCCGAGCACACTTGGCAGCGCACGTAGGCGGGTTGAGCGGTCTACGAGACTAGCGGTCGAATGCCGCGGCGGCCACGTCGCGCTCCGTGCGCAGCAGCGCCGCCCGGTTGACCGCGTTGATCACGGCCCGGAGCGATGCCGTGACGATCGACGGGTGGATCCCGACCCCCCAGAACGCCTCGTTGTCGACGTCCGCCTCGACGTAAGCCGCCGCGGTCGCGTCCTCCCCTTTGGACATCGCGTGCTCGTGGTAGTCGCGCACGTCGACCGCGAGTGAGAACTGCTGCTCGATCCCGTGGACGAGCGCGGCGATCGGGCCATTCCCCTCGCCTACGACCTCGACCTCTTCGTCGTCGACGCGCATGCGGGCGACGAGGCGATCGCCCTCCTCCCTGCTCTCATGAGAGTACGAGAGGAGCGCGTACGGCTCCGTGACGTCCAGGTAGTGCTCGGCGAAGGCGCCCATCAGCTCCCGCGCGGTCAGCTCGCCGCCACGGGCATCGGTGATGGCCTGCACCTTCTGCGCGAAGTCGATCTGGAGCCCCCGGGGTAGATCGAGGCTGTGCTCGGTTTTCATCAGGTAGGAGACGCCGCCTTTGCCCGACTGCGAGTTGACCCGGATCACGGCCTCGTAGTCGCGCCCCACGTCCTTCGGGTCGAGCGGGAGGTACGGGACGTCCCAGACAGCCGAGCGGGAGCGCTCCTGCGCGTCCATGCCCTTCTTGATCGCGTCCTGATGGGAGCCTGAGAACGCCGTGTAGACGAGCTCGCCGACGTACGGGTGCCGCGGATGGACCGGCAGCTCGTTGCACTCCTCGACAATGCGACGCGCCTCGTCGAGCTCCGTGAGATCGAGCCGCGGGTCGACTCCCTGCGTCAGCAGGTTGAGCGCCAGCGTGAGGAGGTCGACGTTCCCGGTGCGCTCCCCGTTCCCGAACAGGCACCCCTCGACTCGCTCGGCGCCGGCCATCAGACCGAGCTCCGCCGTCGCAACCGCCGTGCCGCGATCGTTGTGCGGGTGCACGGAGAGGATCGTGCTCGCGCGCTGCGAGAAGTTGCGGCCGAACCACTCGAGCCGGTCGGCGTAGACGTTCGGCGGGAACGCCTCCACGGTGGTGGGCAGGTTGACGATCATCTTCTCGTCAGGCGTCGGGCCCCACTCGGCGGCGACCGCCTCGCAGATGTCGAGCGCGAAGTCGAGCTCCGTGTGATGGAAGCTCTCGGGCGAGTACTGGAAGACGATCTCCGTCTCCGTCCCGGCCGCGAGCTCGCGGCAGAGCGCGGCGCCTCGAACCGCGAGCGCGACGATCCCCTCGCGATCGAGTCGGAACACGACGCGGCGCTGCGTCTCCGAGGTCGAGTTGTAGAGGTGGACGATCGCGCGGCGCGCGCCCTCGATCGCTTCGTACGTGCGCTCGATCAGCTCCGGACGCGCCTGCGTCAGCACCGCGATCGTCGTATCCCCGGGTATGACATCGTCGTCGACCAGGTGGCGGCAGAAATCGAAGTCCGTCTTGGAGGCCGCCGGGAAGCCGACCTCGATCTCCTTCACGCCGAGCCGCACGAGCAGGTCGAAGAAACGCTGCTTGCGCTGCCGATCCATCGGATTGACGAGCGCCTGGTTCCCGTCCCTGAGGTCGGTCGAGCACCAGATCGGCGCCCGCTCGACGACCACGTCGGGCCAGGTCCGGTGGGCAAGGGCGACGGTGTCGTATGGGCGGTAGCGGTGGAACGGCATCGGCATGGCACGTCTCCTCGGGCGAGCGGGCGGACGACTCCCGGCGGTGTGCGGGAGCACGGCGTGGATATGTGCGTCGCTCGCTTCCCCTAGCGGGGAAGGAGCAGGCGGAGCGCAAGGCCGAGGGCCGAAGAGGGCTCGAGGCGACCGCGCATGCCGCCACCCTAGCCGACGACGCGCGTCCCGACAACCAACACGGAGCGGAGAAGGAGGGATTCGAACCCTCGAGGCAGGGTCTCAGGCGGCGTTCAACGCGACGGCGGTCGAGCTTGCGCTCGACAGCGACGATCCGTCGGCGATGGCCTGCTTCAGCGCGGCCACGCATCTTGGATCGAACTGCGTTCCGGCATGAAGCTCGAGCTCGGCGAGCGCATGGGCCACGGACGCTTGCTTGCGGTACGGGCGGTCGGCCGTGATCGCCTCGAAGGCATCGGCGACGAGGATGACGCGGGATTCGAGTGGCAGCTCGTCGCCTCGTAGTCCGGCCGGATAACCCTGTCCGTCCGGCCGTTCGTGGTGATGGAGGATCCAGAACGCCTCTTGTTCGCGCCCGGCCGCCGCGACGATGCTGTGGCCAAGTGCAGAGTGGGTCTTCATGACCTCGAACTCCTCGTCCGTGAGCTTCGCAGGCTTCTGGAGAATGGCGTCGGGGATCCCGATCTTGCCCACGTCGTGAAGCAATCCCGCCAGGCGAAGCTCCGCGATCCGGCTGGGCGGCAGGTCGAGCTTCTCGGCGATCATCACGCACAATTGGGACACCGTCTCGCAATGACTGCGCGTGCCGGAGTCCTTGGCGTCGACCGCCTGGGCGAGCGCCGTCGCAAGCGTCCTCGTGTGGTGCTCTTCGCTCTCGGAGTCCGGCTCGCTGCGTACCGCGGGCTCGAACTCCTCCGAGTAGATGAGGATACCGCGTTGCGAGCGCTTCGCCTCGACGAGCGCCAGATCGGCCCGCCGGATCAAGGAATCCTTGGTGTCAAGCCCGATCGTGTCGGCGACACCCGCGGCGACCGCGACCCGTGCATCTGCCGGAGTCGTTGCGAGCTCTGCCTGAAGGCGCTGCACGAACTGGAACGACCCCCAGGCATTCGTCTCGGGCAGTAGAAGCGCGAACTCGTCGCCGCCGAGCCGGTAGGGCGCGTCGCTCCCTCGCGCTGCGCTGCGCAGGCTGTCGGCAAGGCTCTTGA
>JBOHBA010000337.1:0-1938 GCA_050698095.1 Gaiellaceae bacterium | reverse complement strand
GCGATCGCCAGCATCCATCCGGCGAGCAGCGGTTGCGGGCTCTCGAGGCGCCTGATCGCCTCGACGAAGATCCAGATCGCGAGCGCGACGAGCGTGACCCCGTTCGCGAGGGCAGCGAGAACTTCGGCACGCTTGTAGCCGTACGTTCGCTCCGCCCGCGCGGGTCTCGCGGCGAGCCACACCGCCGCGAGCGCAAGTGCCAGGGAGACATTGTCCGAGACCATGTGCACCGCGTCGGCGAGGACGGCCAGGCTCCCGGTGAGAAAGCCGCCCACGATCTCGACGACCGTGAAGGACGCGGTGAGCGCGAGTGCTGACGCGAGCGCGCGCCGGTGCCCCGAGCGCGCTCCGTGGTCGTGCTCCAGTCCCATGGACGACGGCCTACCGCGAGAGCTGGACTGACGTCGTGGTCGTCTTCGTCGGCGGCGGCGTCGCATTGGTGAGCACGGCCGCCATGAGCAGGACGGCGAGCGCGACGAACGTCTCTCCGACGAGGCTCGGCCGGACGCGCGACGCCCCGCCCGCCAGCAAGCGAGGACGGACCACGAAGTGATGGAGCGCGCCCCACGACAGCGCGAGCGCCACGATCGCGAGCTTCACGAGGAGGAGGCGCCCGTACTGCGACTCCCAGAGATCGGAGATGGAAGGAAGACGCACGAGCGCGAGATACGCACCCGCGAGGACCATCACACCGACGAGGCCCACGGCAAGCCGCGCGAATCCGAGGAACGCCCGGGCGCGAAGCGCGGGAGCGCTCGGCCAGACGAGGAAAGCGAGAGTGATGAGTCCGCCAACCCAGACAGCCGCGGAAACGAGGTGAAGCCAGTCGGCGAGCTCGGACGCCTTGCTCGAGTTCGGCTGCGTCGCCTGGTGACTCGAAAGCGAGATACCCGATGCGAGGACCACCGAGAGCGCAAGCGCCGGCGCGCGGAGCGCATGCCGGTCCGCCACCCAGGCGAACAGCAGCAGTATGGCGACGACGCCGAACCCGAGCGTCAGCGCGAGGAAGGCGATCCCGAAGCGGGTCTTCTCCGCAAACGGTTGGAGGTCGCCGTAGAGCAGGTCCGGAAGCGGAAGCTGCAGGGCGTTGGACGCGCGCAGAACGAACGCGGCGATGCCGACGTTGAGGACCGCGAACGCCGCCACGGTTGGCACGAGGTGGAACCGGCGCTCGAGCGGCTGCGGGATCGCGCCTCGAAGCACGATCAGCCGAACGACGAGCGGCCCGATGACGAGCGCGAGCGACGCGAAGAGCGCCCACCGCGCGAGATCGTCCTTCCAGCTCGTCGCCCTAGCCCCGACAGCCTCAGTTGGAGGCGGAGCGGGGACGCCGACGCCGAAGGTGAAGACGCCGGACGGAGAGTGCCCGTCCTGCCCGCTCACACGCCAGCGGACGGTGTACGCCGAGCCTCGCGCCAGCCCGGACACGGGAGCGATGACGACGAGGTCACCATTGGCTGCTCGCGCAGCCCGCGACAACACCGTGCCGTCGGCCCCCAGGACGCGGATTGCGGATGGCGAGATGGCCACCGGCTCGGTGAAGCGGAGCAGGATCTGAGTGGGAGCAGCAGCGAGGGACGACTGCGCTCCTGGCGTCGCGCTCAGCAGCACGACATGCGCGGAGGCTCCGCCCGGAGCAAGGAGCGCCACCCCCAGCAGCACGCCGCTGACGACGAGACGCCGCGTCACCCCGCGTCGCCCCCGAAACGGCCGAAGATCGGCGCCACGTCACGGTCCGCGAAGAGGAGCAGCGCGAGCGCGATCCAGGTCAACGCAAAGCCCGCCCGCCACAGCGCCCAACGCGGACGCACTGCCTGACCGAGCGGAAAGGCCGCAGCCGCCACGAGCATCCAGCCGATGACGTGGTGGAGAAAGGCGGAGCGGGAGAACAGCCACGGGTTCGCCTCGTGCACGAGGAATGCCGCTCCGCAGACGAGC
>JBOHBA010000336.1:0-3644 GCA_050698095.1 Gaiellaceae bacterium | reverse complement strand
GCTCCGACGAAGCGTCGTTCATCACGGGCGCGGTGCTCCTGGTGGACGGTGGGCTCGGGATGTAGTGGTCGCTTCTGGAAGTACACACCTGCTTCGCGCGGCTGCAAACGCTTCGCTTGCAGTTGTCCTCGGGAGGCCCCATACCGGTAGGTATGGGGCCTCCCTGCGTCCTAGGCCTGCTCGGTTTTCGCCGGCGAATCAGCCGCGGACTTCCAGGAGAGACCACTAGCGATGGCAGGCGGCTCGCAGAACGGACGCCGCCGGGTCGTCATCACCGGTGTGGGGATGGTCACCCCGCTCGGAAACGATGCCGAGACCACGTGGACGAATCTCACCGCGGGCAAGTCCGGCGCGGGGCCGATCACGCGCTTCGACGCGAGCGAGTACGCGGTGCGCTTCGCGTGCGAGCTGAAGGACTATGACCCGACGACCTGGATCGACCGGAAACAGGCGCGGAGGATGGACAAGTTCGCGCAGTTCGCTCTCTCGGCGGCGCGAATGGCGGAGGCCGACAGCGGAATCGACATCGCCCGCGAGCCGGATCGCGTCGGCGCGGCGATCGCGACCGGAATCGGCGGGCTCACCGCGTTCGAGGACTGTGTTCGGAGGTTGATCGATCGGGGCCCCGATCGGACCAGCCCGCTCGCCATCGTCCAGATCATCCCCAACATGGCTGCCGCCTGGGTCTCGATGGAGCTCGGAGCGCAGGGGCCGCTTGCCGCCGAATGCACGGCCTGCGCGGCGTCGAACATGGCGATCGGAGACGGGCTCGACGCGATCCGTCTCGGCCGTGCGGAGGTCATGCTCTGCGGTGGAACGGAGGCGCCGGTCACCATCGTCGGCATCGCCGGCTTCAGCGCGATGCGCGCGCTCTCGGCGCGCAACGACGATCCAGAGGCGGGCTCGCGCCCGTTCGACGCCGGCCGGGACGGATTCGTCATGGGCGAGGCCGCCGGGGTGCTCGTGCTCGAGGAGCTCGAGCATGCACGCGCGCGCGGCGCGAAGATCTACGCCGAGCTGCTCGGCTACGGCGTGTCGTCCGACGCGACTCACGTCACGGAGCCCGACCCGAGCGGGACGAATCCGGCTCGGGCGATGACGATGGCATTCGCCGACGCGGGGATTTCGCCCGACGAGATCGGCTACGTCAACGCCCACGGAACCTCGACACCGCTCGGCGATTCGGCTGAGACTCGTGTTCTCAAGCTGGCGCTCGGCGAGGAGAAGGCGTACGCGACGCCGGTCTCGTCGACCAAGGGCGCGACGGGTCACTGCCTTGGGGCGGCCGGCGCGATCGAGGCGATCTTCACCATGTTCGCCGTGCAGCGCGGTGTGCTCCCGCCGACGATCAACTACGAGGTTCCCGATCCGACGTGCGATCTCGACTACATCCCGAACGACGCGCGCGAGCAGAAGACCGAGGTCGGCGTCTCGAACTCGTTCGGGTTCGGCGGGCACAATGCGTGCGTCGTGTTCCGCCGCTGGGACGAGGGCGCCTAGCTGCTCCGAGAACCGGCCGTTAGGCTAACCGCATGGAGCGGTGGGCGACCTTCGACTGCTACGGCACGCTCGTCGACTGGAACGGCGGCATCCGCGCTGAGCTCGAGAAGCTCTTCGGCGCCGCCCGCGCGGACCAACTGCTCGTCCGCTACCACGAGCTCGAGCCGAAGATACAGGCGGCGAAGCCGGGAGCCTCGTATCGGGAAGTGCTCACGGTCGCGCTCGAGCGGCTCGCCGCGGAGACGGGCTTGACGCTGCCGGAAGGCGAGGCGAGCGCCCTCGCGCACTCGCTTCCGTCCTGGGCCGTGTTCGAGGACGTGCGGCCCGGACTCACGGAAGCACGAGCCCGCGGTTGGAAGCTCGGGATCCTCTCCAACACCGATCGCGACCTCATCGACGTCTCGATCGAGGCGCTCGGCGTGCCGTTCGAGACGGCGATCGTGGCAGGCGAGATCGGCTCGTACAAGCCGGCGCACCGGCACTGGAAGGCGTTCTACGAGCAGACCGGCGCCGATCCCGCCGGGCACGTGCACGTTGCGCAGAGCGTCTTCCACGACATCGCTCCAGCGGCCGAGCTCGGGATTCCCTCGATCTGGATCAACCGGCTCGGAGAGCCGGAGGACCCGCGCCCGGTGCGAACGCTGTCCGGGGTCGATCAGCTCGCCGATGCACTCGATGCGCTCGTGCCGGCGTGAGCTCGCTCCGCGCGCGCTGCCCTGACTGCCACACGTTCACGGCCGTCGCCATCGACGAGACCTACGAGTGCCACAGCTGTGGCCGCTCGTTTGCGGCAGGGCTGATTCGCGTTCCTCGCGCCTGGGGGACGGGCGGCGAGGCAATGGCCGAAGGAGCCGGCCTCGCGATTCCGTACCCGGAGGTCGGGGTCGTCGAGCGGGACTCGCTCGACGAGCAGAGCGCCGCGCTTGCGGCAATGCTCCCTGCGCGCCCGGTCGTCCTCGGCGGTTGTTGCTGCTCCCACGTCGGAGCGGCCCACGGGCTCGCCGACCGGGTCGAGCGACTCGGAATCGTCTGGATCGACGCCCACGGTGATCTCAACACTCCGGAGACGTCACCGTCGGGGAATCTCTGGGGGATGCCGCTGCGGATGCTGCTCGACGACGGCGTCGTCTCCCCGGCCGACGTCGCCTTGGTCGGGACTCGCAATCTCGACCCACCCGAGGTCGAGTACATGTCGCGGGCGGGGATCGACGACTCGCTCGAGCGGGCTCTCGCAGGGGTGGACGCCGCCTATGTCGCGCTCGACCTCGACGTTCTCGATCCCGACGAGGGAGATGTATTCATGGCGGAGCCGGACGGCGCGAGCGTCGTCGAGATCGAGGCCGTCATCCTCGAGACCAGGGCGCGAGCGGCGATCAGCGGAGTCGGTGTGACCGGGTTCCTGGCGAGCGAGCGAAACGTTCCGGTCGTCTCGCGCCTCCTCGCAGCCGCAGGGTTCTAGCTAGATGCTTGACCGGAAATTGGCGTGGGCCGGATGACGGCCACGACACGGCACCGGATCGCCACCCTCGCGCGTCGCACAGGCTTCTAGCCTGCACGACGCGTGAGTGCGGACGCCCGGCTTGGTCGTGACCGCCCCGGCTGCGCGCAATTTCCGATCGAGCATCTAGACCCCCGCCTCCTCCTCGACGGTGGCTGCTCCGGCCGCCGCGAGACCGAGCAGGAGACACGTTGCTGCCTGGAGCGGGATGCCCGCGACGATCCCCAGCGATGCCCACTCGCCCGCGAGCGTCAGGAGCGCGCAGAGCACCACGAGCCCGGCTCCCGTTGCCCATGGGTTCGACGCGTATGTCACGGTTCGCCAGGCGAGAACCAGCCCGCCGCCTCCGACAGCGAGCAAGAGGACCAAACCGACGATGCCGGCATCGGCGAGCATCTGGAGGTAGAGGTTCTGAACGCCCCACTCGCGTCCGGGCGCGGGGAACGCGAGCTCCACGACGTCCGGGAAGCGCTGGTGGGCGTCGTCGAGATAGGGCTCAAAGACGTCGGCGCGCGCCGAGCGCTGCCAGCCCACGCCCGCGACCGGGTTGTCCTTCCAGATCCTGAGGCCGATGTACGCGAGCACGGTGCGCTGCGAGTACGTCTCCACGCCCTGGGGTGGCTCGTCTCCGCGCACGCCGAGGAAG
>JBOHBA010000335.1:0-7183 GCA_050698095.1 Gaiellaceae bacterium | reverse complement strand
CGGTAGATGTGGTCGGCGCCGAACACGATGACGTAGTCGGGCTTCTCGTCGTTGATGAGGTTGAAGCTCTGGTAGATCGCGTCGGCCGACCCCGCGAACCAGCGCGGCCCGAGCCGCTGTTGCGCCGGCACCGGGGTCACGTAGTTGCCCAGCAGGGTGGACATCCGCCAGGTCTTGGTGATGTGCCGGTCCAGCGAGTGCGACTTGTACTGGGTCAGCACGACCATCTTGAGGTAGCCGGCGTTCGCCAGGTTGGACAGGACGAAGTCGATCATCCGGTAGATGCCGCCGAACGGCACCCCCGGCTTCGCCCGGTCGGCGGTCAGCGGCATGAGGCGCTTGCCCTCACCCCCCGCGAGCACGATGGAGAACACGCGCGGCGAAGCCATGCCGCAACACTATTCCTTGCACAAGGCCGGAATCTGCTAGCGCAGATTCCGGCCTGCGCGATCCCTGAAGCTGGCCGCTCCGCGGCCAGGGTCTGCCGTTCACGAGCGGAATCTGCTAGCGCGCGTTCGCCCCTACGGCTACATGGCGAGCCCCTTACGGCTGGAATGTTGGGAGACGCCGACTAGCGAGCCACCGCGAGCGGCTGCGCGTAGATCTCGCGGATGTACTCGTCGAGCATGCGCGCTGCGCTGAACGCGGGCGCGCAGGTGGCGATCGCCTCCTTCACCATCGCGCACCAGCCGTGCGGGATCCCGGCTTCGTCGCGCTCGTAGAAGAGAGGGATCACCTCGCGCTCGAGCAGACCGTAGAAGTCCTCCGCATCGCGCGCGTCCTGCTCCTCCGGGCTTGCCGCGCCCGCGCTCTCGATCGCCCAGCCGTTTCGCCCGTTCCACGCCTCCGCCCACCAGCCGTCGAGAACGGACAGCTGCAGCGCGCCGTTGAAGGTCGTCTTCATGCCGCTCGTGCCGCTCGCCTCCAGCGGTCGCCGCGGCAGGTTGATCCAGACGTCGCAGCCGGCGACGAGCTGTTGGCCGACGTTCAGGTCGTAGTCCTCGAGCACGACCGCACGGCTCGCGCCGACCTCGGGGCTGTGGCGCAGGGCGAACAGGCTGCGAAGCGCCTCCTTGCCACCGTCGTCGCGCGGATGCGCCTTGCCGGCGACGAGCAGCTGGACGGGAGGATCGCCGTCGAGCAGTCGCAGAGTCCGGGCCGGGTCGCTCGCGAGCAGATATACGCGCTTGTACGTCGCGAGCCGGCGGGCGAACCCGAGCGTGAGCGCATGTGGATCGAGGGCCTCGGCCGCCGCGCTGACGTACTCCATCTGCTCTCCGCGCAGGAGCAGGTCGAGCTCGCTCTTGTCGCGCGCCCAGCGGACCAGCTCCGCGCGCGCCTCGGCCCGCGCGGCCCACAGCTCCGCGTCCGGGATCTCGCGGACGGGCTCCCAGGTCGCCGGGTCGGTGACTCTCAGCGCCCAGTCTTCTCCCAGATGGCGGTCGTAGAGCGCTCGAAACGGCGGAGAGAGGAACGTCGGCACGTGGATGCCGTTCGTCACGTGGTCGATCGGCGTGGCGGGCTCGTCGCCGAAGAGCGGCTGCCACATCTCGCGGGCGACCTCGCCGTGGAGGCGGCTCACGGCGTTGCGCCGGCGGCTGAGGCGAAGCGCGGCCTGCGTGAGGCCGCCGGGCTCCGCGTCTTCGGGGTGGGTGCGGAAGAGGCCGAGGAACGACGGCTCGTCGAGATCGAGGCGGCTTCGGACGTCGGAGAAGGCGGCGAGCAGCTCCTCGGCCGAGTACGTCTCGTTGCCTGCCGCCACCGGCGTGTGCGTGGTGAAGACGAATCGCTCGCGAGCCCGTGCCAGCGCGTCGCCGGTCGGCGTGCCGCGCTCCACGTCCTTCGCGGCCAGCTCGAGCGCGGCGAGCACGGGATGCCCTTCGTTGAGGTGCACGACTCCGGGGTCGATGCCCATCGCCTGCAGGGCGCGGATCCCGCCGATCCCGAGCAGCGCGTACTGTGCGAGCCGGATGCCACGGTTTCCCTCGTAGAGGCGCGCCGTCGTCCAGCGCTGGACGCGATCGTTGTCCGGCAGCTCGGCGTCGAGCAGGAAGAGAGGCACCCGGCCGACGTCGACGCGCCAGACCTGGAACCGGATCGGCCGGCCGAAGACCTCGACCGCGAGCTTCAGCGGCTCCCCGTCGACTGAGACTCGCGCCATCGGGAGCGTCTTGGGGTCGATCGCATTCCAGTGTTCGAGCTGACGCCCTTCGAGGTCGAGGCGCTGGTGGAAGTAGCCCTTGCGATAGAACAAGCCGACGCCGACGAGGGGCAGCGCGCTGTCGCTCGCCTGCTTGAGCATGTCGCCGGCGAGCACGCCGAGCCCGCCCGAGTAGGTCTCGAGCGAGGCGTGCACGCCGAACTCCGCGCACATGTATGCGATCGGCACCGGCACGCCCGCCGGCGCGATGGGAGCTCGTGCGAGATCGGCCCTGAGAGTGTCGGCCAAATCCCGGACCCGGCGCCTGATGTCCTCGTCACGATCGGCGCGCTCACGCGTGGACGGCCAGAGGCCGGAGAGGAACTTGACCGGGTTGCGCCCGGCCAGCTCCCAGCGGTGGGGATTGATGTCGCGGAAGACCGCCTCCCCGCCGGGGACCCAGCTCCAGCCGTAGTTGTACGCGACCGCCGCTAGGGGCTTCAGCCCGTCGGGCAGCGCCGCAGCGAGGTCGGCCACGCGAGAGGCGATGTCGTCCGCGCCGGCGCGCGTGGCGTCGTCCCAGGTGCTTCCGCTGGCGCTCATTGCGGAGCCAGCCTACGCGCGGCGGAGGAGCACGAGCGACCGGGACTCGAGGCGAATCTCGGACCGGGCCGCGTACGTCGCGTCGTAGGAGCCGGAGTCGTCGGTCGAGAGCTCGAGCTCCCAGCGCGCGGCGAACCGCGAAGCCGGGAGCCGGAACGTGACGGCCTCGGAGTGTGCGTTCAGAAGGACGAGAAACGAGTCGTCCGCGATCGGCTGCCCGTCGGGCGTGCGATCGGGGATCTCCTGCCCGTTCAGGAACACGCTGAGCGCGGCGGGACCCTCGTCCTCCCAGTCGCGGCGCGTCATCCTGAGCCCGTCCGGCCGGCCCCACCAGACGTCGGGCAGGCCGGATCCCTCGACCGCCTCCCCGCGGAGGAAGTGCGCCCTGCGGAAGACGGGGTGACGACGCCGCAGGTCGACGAGCCTCTCGGTGAACGCGTACAGGCTGCGGCTGCTGTCGTCGGGCTCCCAGTCGAGCCAGCTCAGCTCGTTGTCCTGGCACCACCCGTTGTTGTTGCCTCCCTGGGTGCGGCCGATCTCGTCTCCACCCAGGAGCATCGGGACGCCCTGCGAGAGGAACAATGTCGCCAGGAAGTTCCGTACCTGCCGTTCGCGCAGGGAGGTGACGGCGGGATCGTCGGTCGGCCCTTCGACGCCGCAGTTCCAGCTTCGGTTGTCGTCCGTTCCGTCATGCGGATCGAGGTTCGCGTCGTTGTGCTTCTCGTTGTAGGACACGAGGTCGCGCAGCGTGAACCCGTCGTGACAGGTAACGAAATTGATGGACGCCGACGGCCGTCGCCCGTCCGACTGGTACAGGTCGCTCGAGCCCGTGAAGCGGGCGGCGAACTCGCCCAGCTTCGCCGAGCCGCGCCAGAAGTCGCGGATACAGTCGCGGTAGAGACCGTTCCACTCCGCCCACAGCACCGGGAAGTTCCCCACCTGGTAGCCGCCGGGCCCGACGTCCCACGGCTCCGCGATCAGCTTCGCCTGAGACAGGACGGGATCCTGATAGATGATGTCGAAGAACGCGGAGAGTCGATCGACGTCGTAGAACTCGCGGGCGAGCGCAGACGCCAGGTCGAAGCGGAAGCCGTCGACGTGGCAGTCGATCACGAAGTAGCGGAGCGAGTCCATGATTAGCCGCAGGACGCTCGGGTGCGCGGGATTGAGGCTGTTGCCGCAGCCGGTGAAGTCCATGTAGTAGCGCGGGTTCTCCGGCTCGAGCCGGTAGTACGATCTGTTGTCGACGCCGCGAAACGACAGCAGCGGCCCGAGGTGATTCCCCTCCGAGGTGTGGTTGTAGACGACGTCGAGGATCACTTCGATCCCGGCGCGGTGCAGCGCCTTCACCATCCCCTTGAACTCGCGGACCTGCTCGCCGTGCGTCCCGGTGGCCGCGTACAGCGCGTGCGGCGCGAGGAAGCCGACAGTCGAGTATCCCCAGTAGTTGCTGAGGCCTCCGTCGACGAGGAAGCCCTCGTCGGCGATGTGATGGATTGGGAGGAGCTCGACTGCCGTCACGCCGAGCGCGTGGAGATACGCGACCGCCTCCTCGGAGGCGAGCCCCGCATACGTGCCCCGAAGTTCCTCGCGAACGCCGGGGTTGCGCTGCGTGAAGCCCTTGACGTGAGCCTCGTAGATGATCGTCTCGTCCCAGGGCGTTCGCGGGTGGCGGTCGCCGTCCCACTCGAAGCGCTCGTCGATCACGACGCATTTCGGGATCGCGCGCGCGTCGTCGTCCGGGTCGGGATCGAGATCGCCACGCTCCGTGCCGGGTCGGTAGGGCAGGACGTTCGCAGCCCTGTAGTCGACCGGCCCCTCGATCGCCTTCGCGTACGGGTCGATGAGCAGCTTCGCAGCGTTGAAGCGATGGCCGCTCGGCGGGTCGTAGGGTCCGTGCACGCGGTAGCCGTAGCGCTGGCCCGGCCCGACTCCGGGAAGATGGCAGTGCCAGTTGAAGGCCGTTCGCTCCGCCAGGGCGATCCGCTGCTCGCGGTCGTGCTCGTCGAAGAGGCAGAGCTCGACCCGCTCGGCGTTCTCCGAGAAGATCGAGAAGTTGGTGCCGTCGCCGTCCCATGTCGCCCCGAGGGGGAACGGCCTCCCGGGCCAGGCCTCGGTCAAGGGCCCTCCGGAGTGAGCCAGACGACGGCGAGCGGCGGCAGCGTCAGCTCGGCCGAGTAGGGAAGGTCGTTCCACGGCAGCTCTTCGGCGAGCAGGCCGTCGGGGTTCCCCGCGCCCGCACCGCCGTAGTCGACGGCGTCGGTGTTGACGACCTCGTGCCATCTCCCGGCCCTGGGCAGGCCGATCCGATATCCCTGGCGCAGGGCGCCGGAGAGATTGCACGCGCAGACGAGCTCGCGCCGGCCGTCGCGTGAGCGGCGCGCGAAGACGAGGACATTCGAGGAAGCGTCGTTCGCCTCGATCCAGCGGAAGCCGTCCGGCCCGAAGTCGACTTCCCAGAGCGCCGGCTCGGCGCGGTAGGCGCGGTTCAGGTCTCGCACGAGGTCCTGCACGCCCGCGTGCTCCGGCTGCTCCAACAGGTGCCAGTCGATGCTGGCGTCGTGATCCCACTCGCGCTCCTGCGCGAGCTCGCCGCCCATGAACAGGAGCTTCTTGCCGGGGTGCGCCCACATGTACGCGTAGAGCGCGCGTAGATTCGCGAGCTGCTGCCGGCGGTCACCGGGCATCTTGCCTACGAGGGAGCCCTTGCCGTGCACGACCTCGTCGTGCGAGAGCGGAAGCACGAAGTTCTCCGAGAACGCATAGATGAGGCTGAACGTGAGCTCGTCGTGGTGGTGGCTGCGGTAGACCGGATCCTTGCGGAAGTACTCGAGCGTGTCGTGCATCCAGCCCATGTTCCACTTGAAGCCGAAGCCGAGGCCGCCCTCGCTCGTCGGGCGCGACACGCCGGGCCACGCCGTCGACTCCTCCGCGATCATCGCCACGCCGGGCTCGCGACGGTACGCGACCGCGTTCAGCTCCTGCAGGAATGCGACCGCCTCGAGATCCTCGCGTCCTCCGAGGACGTTCGGCGTCCACTCGCCCTCCTTGCGCGAGTAGTCGCGATAGACCATCGACGCGACGGCGTCCACGCGCAACCCGTCGGCGTGGTACTCCTCGAGCCAGAAGGCGGCGCTGGCGACGAGGAAGTTGCTCACCTCGTTCCGGCCGTAGTTGAAGATCAGCGTTCCCCAGTCCGGATGGTTGCCGCGCCGCGGGTCGGCGTGCTCGTACAGGGCCGTGCCGTCGAAGCGGGCGAGCCCCCAGTCGTCGCTCGGAAAGTGCGCCGGAACCCAGTCGAGGAGCACCCCGATGCCTTTCTCGTGCAGCCGATCGACGAGCGCCCGGAAGTCGTCGGGCGACCCGTGCCGTGCCGTCGGCGCGAAGTAGCTCGTCACCTGGTACCCCCAGGAGCCGCCGAATGGGTGCTCCATGACCGGCATCAGCTCGACGTGCGTGAAGCCGAGCTCGGCGACGTAGTCGGCAAGCTCGTCGGCGAGCTCGCGGTACGTGAGCACGCGGTTACCCTCGAGCGGATTGCGCCTCCAGGAGCCGAGGTGCACCTCGTAGATCGACATCGGCTCCGCATGCGGCTCGCCTGCTCGGCGCCGCTCGAGCCAGGAGTCGTCGCGCCAGCGATGGGCCGACGAGAAGGTGACCGAGGCGGTGGCGGGCGGAGCCTCCGTCGCCAGCGCGAGCGGATCCGCCTTCAGGAGCAGGCGCCCGTCCTGCGCGCGAAGCTCGAACTTGTAGTGGGCCCCGGGCTCGACCCCCGGCACGAAGAGCTCCCAGACACCTGAGCTGCCGAGGGTGCGCATCGTGTGGGCGAGGCGTTCCCAGCGGTTGAAGTCGCCGACGACGCTGACCGAGCGGGCCGACGGAGCCCACACCGCGAAGCTGACCCCTGTAACTCCGTCGACCGTGCGCACGTGTGCTCCCAGCTGCGCGTAGAGCTCCTCGTGCCGCCCCTCTGCGGTCAGATGCAGGTCGAGCTCGCCGAGCGTCGGCAGAAAGGCGTACGCGTCGGGGCCGCGCTGCGTGCCTCCGTCGGCGTACGTGGTCTCCACGTCGTAGGACAGAGGCAGCGTGGCTCCCGCCAGCTTGGCGACGAACAGCCCCTCGCGACGCTGCCGCCGCAGCCGAAGCGGGTGGGCGTTGTCCACGATGACCGTGACGCTCTCGGCTCCGGGGCGGAAGACGCGAAACACGACCCCGCCGCGGGTGGGGTGAGCGCCGAGCACGCGGTGCGGCTCGGGGTGATCCCGCGAGAGGAGCAGCTGTATCTCGTCTTTGAGCGCCACGGGCCGACGTCAGATCATGCTCGAACGGCGATGGCGCGGAGGGAGGATCCGCGCGAGGGATGTCGGCGATAGGCTCGCCTTCGATGTCCGCTGCTGGCGCCCCACGCGCGACGATCGCCTGCCTGCCGGGCGACGGCAT
>JBOHBA010000334.1:0-4797 GCA_050698095.1 Gaiellaceae bacterium | reverse complement strand
TTCGCGGCCACGTGCCGATCTACGAGTACCGCTGCCCGAACGGGCATACGTTCGAGGTCTTCCAGCGGATGACCGATCCGCCTTCGGAGGTCTGTGTCACGTGCGGCGCGGGGCCGGTCGAGAAGATCCTCTTTCCGGTCGCGGTGCACTTCAAGGGCTCGGGGTTCTACTCGACGGACTACGGCAAGGGAAAGAAGAAGTCCCAGGACAAAGAGGGCGAGACGACGCCCTCGAAGGAGAAGGCCGCCGACAAGCCCGCCGAGAAGCCGGCGAGCGATCCGAAGCCTTCGACCGACTAGCGCCGGAGCGTGTCCATGCCGTAGAGCGTGCCCTTCGGTGGCGGGAGCGCGCAACGGGGGTCAGGTCTCGATCGTTGCGTGCGAACGGTTCAGACACCTGCCGTTTGCGCGCCATCAAGGGCGCGTTCGGGCTGTCGTCCTGCGGGTCGCGCCCTCGGAGGTCGAGCTCTGGCACCTCCGCAGCTCCGGGAATCCTGAGGCGTGCAACGATGCGGACCTGACCACCGTTGCACGGCTGCTGGCCCGTGACCGTCGACTGTGGCAAGAGCGGGAAGGTTTCGCTGCGACTTCGCGTCCTTCCCGACTGACCACGCGCCCCCAATTGACTTTGAAGATGGCAGGGAGAAGAATCCCGCGCCACAAGGCGACTCTCCCGGTATCGCTGCGGCGCGCCCTGGGGGAAGGAGGGCAGGATGCTTCGGAAGGGGATCTATCGGCGCGATCATGCGCTGCTCGCGCTCGCGGCTGCTGTTCTTGCGTTTTCGCTCGTGCTCCTCGCGCCACCGCGCGCCTCGAGCGCCTCGAACGCCTCGAGCGCCGACGTCTTAACGGAGCACTTCGTCCTCGACGAGACGACGCTGGACGAAATTACGACGACGTTCTGCGGCTTCCCAGTCGAGCAGCACCTGGTCTGGCGCGTCGTCCACGTCCAACAGGAACTCGATGGCAAACGATTCCACGACATCACCGGCGGTCCGACGATCTACACGTGGACCAATCTCAGGACTGGACGCTCGATCGAGTTCCTGAACACGCTCTCATTCCATGAGACGTTCGTCGAGCGGAGCTCGACCTTCAAGTCGCATTTCATGTACGCGGGAATGAACTACCGTCTCAAGACTCCCGAAGGTACCTTCGTCGCCTCGGGTTCCTTCGCAATAGGTTTCGAGGGCACCCACGATGACAGCGGAGCGCTGATCGACTTCCACATCACGGGGCACGTCTTCACGCCCAACTTCCTGCACGTATACCCGGTCTTGTGCGTTTTCCTGGGAGCGATCGACTCTGACGGCGACTACCTGCCGGACACCCAGGGGATACGCACCGAGAAGGCGTTTCGCACCGACCCGACCAACCCCGACACTGACGGTGACGGCTATCTCGACGGGATCGAAGTGGCGAACGAGACTGACCCCCGCATTGCGGCCAGCCACCCGACAGGCGCGATCGGGGACGTCGATAAGGACGACGATTTCCTCGAGGACGGCACAGAGGTGCTCGTTTTCCGGACCGATCCGACGAATCCGGACACCGATGGCGACGGTTCCCTCGATGGAGTAGAGGTGATTTTTGGGACCGACCCGACCAAGGCGCGCAGCCATCCGTAGTTGCCGCAAGATGGCAGCCCGTGCCACGAAATCTGGCGAAGGGGTTAGCGCCGGGTGCAGCCGGCGCCGTAGAGCGTGCCCTTCGGCGGCGGCAGCGGCGCCGACCGGCCGAGAAACATCGAGATCACTGCGACGTTGTCCTCCGAGCCCACGATCGTCGACTCGCCGCCGATCGTCGCGGACTCCCCGCCGAGTCGGCAGCGGAGCGAGCGCTGCGAAGCGCGGAACCGCACCCAGCCGAGCTGCGCGAGCTCCCAGGCCGACATGTCGGTGGCGAGAGGCGCCGCGAGCGAGTCTCCGGAGAACGGCAGGCGCAGGAACGTCCCCAGGCTCGCGATCTCGTCACCGACCGCGTCGGCGACCGCCTGCTGGCGCGTTCCGCGACTGATGTCCGTGTCGGACGGGTCGAGCTGATTCGTGCGGATCCGCGAGTAGACGAGCGCGCGCCGCCCGTCCATGTGCTGCGGTCCCCTCGCGAAGCGCCAGCCTTGCCACTCCTGACAGCGCTTCGGCTTGAAGGGGCAGTCGAACGGGTTCGAGAGGATCCTCTTCGGCACGTCGATCGTGATTCCGCCGAGCGAGTCGATGAGCTCGCGGAAGCCGTCGAAGTCGACGACGACGACGTGGTCGATGCGAAGACCCGTGAGCGCGCGCACCGTCTCGATGGTGAGCGCCGGGCCGCCGATCTGGTTCGCGGCGTTGATCTTCGACGTCCCGTAGCCGGGGATCTCGACTCGCAGGTCGCGGGGGATCGAGAGGTAGGAGAGGCGGTGCTTCCCGGGATCGGTGCGCAGGAGGAGCAGCGAGTCCGACCGGTTCGCGTCGCCGCGGCCGGGGGCGCGACCGCCGTCGGTTCCGATGAGGAGGATCGTCGCCGGGTCGGAAAGCAGCGACGTGTCGCGGGTTGCGAGCTGCGCGCGTGCGGCGCGCGGAAGACGTTCGTTCGCCTTGTCGACGCCGCTCGAGACCGAGCGGTAGCCGAGGGCACCCCAGACGGCGAAGAGGACGAGGACTCCGACCAGCGCCAGGGCGGTCCAGAGCTTCCACCGTCGCCGCCGACGAGGTGTGCCGGGCGTCCGTGATGGCTGCGTCGTGGGGCGCGTCGGTCTTGTGAGGGGAACCTTGCCCTTCTTGCGGCCACCGCGATACAGCCGGTAGGGCTTCTCTCCCTCGGCCATTCGGGTCGTTATGGTAGCCCGCGCCGTGGCCGCTCCCCTCGTCATCGGGCTCGATCTCGGCGGGACCAAGATCCTGTCGGGGCTCGTCGATCGTGATGGAAACGTGGTCGCGGAGCGTGAGGTCGACACGCCAGGCGAGTCGCAGGACGCGGTTCTCGCGGCGCTCGATGTCGCAGTCGAGGCGTTCCTCGACGATAGCGTCGCGGCAATCGGCTACGGGATTCCGGCCCGTCTCGAGCGCGGCACCGGGCTCGTCCTGAAAGCCGTCAATCTCCCGCTCGAGAACGTCGACCTCGCAGCTCGCTCGAAGGAACGGTACGGACTGCCTGTCGGAGTCGACAACGACGGAAGCGTCGCCGCGCTCGCGGAGTGGAAACGCGGTGCGGGCCGAGGGGCGATGAATCTCGTGATGCTCACGCTGGGGACGGGTGTCGGCGGGGGAATCGTCGTCGACGGGCGGCTCTTCAGAGGCTGGGCGGAGCTCGGGCATGTCGTCGTCCAGGAAGGCGGCCCCGCGTGTGCTTGCGGCGGGAAAGGACATCTCGAGGCACTCGCGTCGGGCCCTGCGGCAGACCGGAAAGCGCGTGATCTCTATGGCGCCGACGCCGACGCTCGCACGCTGATCGAGAAGGCGGAGGGTGGCGACGCGAGGGCTCGCGAGGCGCTTGCGCGGATCGGCGAGTCGCTTGGGGCCGCCATCGGGTCGCTCGTCAACATCTTCGATCCCGAGGTCTTCGTCATAGGAGGCGGATTCGGAGCAGCGGCAGGGGAGCTCGTGCTCGGCCCTGCGCGGGTGGCGGCTCGGCGTGAGGCGATGCCGCCTGCGGACGAGACGCTTCGGGTCGTCGCCGCGGAGCTGGGCGCCGAGGCAGGTCTCGTGGGGGCCGCGCTGGTCGGGTTCGAGGCGCTCGACGGGGTCAGGTAATGCCCCTCGCGGTCTGCGCAACGCCGATCGGGAACCTCGACGACGTGACGTTGCGCGTGTTGGCGGAGCTGCGCGAGGCTGATGTCGTGCTCTGCGAGGACACGCGGCGAACGCGCATCCTGCTCGATCGGCACGGCATCGAGGCGCGTTTGCTCAGCTATCACCGCCACAACGAGGCGGCGCGGGCCGAGGAGGTTCTGGCACGGCTCGGGCGTGGCGAGCGGGTCGCGCTCGTCTCGGACGCAGGGCTGCCCGGCGTCAACGATCCGGGCACTCGGCTGATCGCGGCGGTAGCCGTTGCGGGGCTCGAGGTGACGGTGCTTCCCGGCGCATCTTCCGTCGAGACCGCTCTGGTGGTCAGCGGGCTTGCGGGAGACCGCTACCAGTTCGTCGGGTATCTGCCGCGGCGGGCCGGTGAGGTCGGTGAGCTCGCGCGGGCGATCGCTCAGTGGCCGGGGGCAGTGGTTGCGTTCGAGTCACCGCGGCGGCTTCCGAGGTCGCTCGCCGCGCTCGCTGAAGAGATGCCGGATCGCGCAGCTGCGGTGTGTCGCGAGCTGACGAAGGTGTACGAGGAGGTGGCCCGCGGGACGCTGAACGAGCTTGCTGCGCGGTTCGCAGAGCCGCCGAAGGGCGAGGTCACGATCGTGATCGGTGCGCAGGCGCAAGCCCAGGGACTGAGGAGATCGCCCGCCGGGCTGGAGGCTGTTACCGAGCTCGTCGGGGCGGGAGTGCCGCGCAGAAAGGCGGCTGACATCGTTGCGAGGCTCACCGGGACGTCGAAGAACGACCTCTACCGCGGCTCTCTGTAACAAGTCAGTCAATTGCGTTGCGCTCGCGCCGCGCCGGCGCTACCGTCGATTCATGTTCCCTCGACAGACAACTCGATGGGTCATCGTCGGTGTCGCCGCGACCGTGTGCGCGCTCGTGCTCACGCCGTCCTCGTGGGCGTGGGCATGGCCCGCGGATGGGGCGGTCCTGCGCGAGTTCTCCGTGGGCGACAACCAGTACGCCGGCGGGCAGCATCGAGGTGTGGACATCGCGCTCGGCGGGTCGCCTGCCGTGTTGGC